>CAZBIG010000001.1:0-32293 GCA_964491865.1 uncultured Neomegalonema sp.
CGAGGCCGCGGCGCAGGCTTTCGAGACAGAGACCCGGACGACGGTCGTCGAGGCCCGCGACGCGTCGCTTGACCCCGTGCCCGGCGCGGCCGCGCCCCCGCCGCCGCGCGCCGCCTGGCTCGACCGGATCGCGCGGGCCGCCGACGGCGTCCGCGCCCAGGGCGCCGCGCTTCGGGCCTGGTGCGAATGGCGCCGACTGCGCGCCGACGCGCTGGCGCTCGACCTCGCCCCCGTGATCGACGCGATCGAACTCGGCCGGATCGAACCAGGGGCCGCAACCGAGGCCTTCCAGCGCGCCTTCGCGGTCTGGTGGGCCGCCCGCGTCATCGACGCCGAGCCCGCGCTCCGCGGCTTTGCGCCCAGCACCGCTCAGGTGGCCGCCGAAGAACTCGGCGAGACGGCGGCGCGGATCCGCGAGCGCCGGCGCGCGGCGATCCGCGCGCGCAGCCTCGAACGGCGCCCGACGGCCGAGGCGCTCGGCGCGGATCAGGAAATGAGCGTTCTCGCCGCCGAGATCGAAAGGAAAAGAGGCGGGCGCACCCTGCGCGAGCTTCTATCGGCGATCCCGGAGTTGCTGCCCCGCCTGACGCCCTGCGTCATGATGAGCCCGATGTCCGTCGCCCAGCATCTCGATGTCGCGAAGAACGTCTTCGACGTGGTGATCTTCGACGAGGCCTCGCAGATCACCACCGCCGACGCGATCGGCGCGATCGCCCGCGGCCGCCAGACCATCATTGTCGGCGACCCCAAGCAGCTGCCGCCAACCAGCTTCTTCGAGCGCCAAGGATCCGAGCAGGAGGGCGACGCCGAGGAGGCCGACGTCGAAGAGGACCAGGAATCGATCCTGGACGAGTGCGTCGCGCGTCAACTTCCGGTCCTGCGGCTCGACTGGCACTATCGCAGCCGCGACGAGAGCCTGATCGCCTTTTCGAACCGCCTCTATTACGGCGGCGGCCTCGTGACCTTTCCGTCGACGCGTCCCGAGGCGCGGCGCGTGGCGCTGCGCCGCTGCCCGGGCGTTTACGAGCGGGGCGGATCCCGCACCAACCCGATCGAGGCGGCGGCCGTGGTCGAGGCGCTGTTCGATCGGCTGAAGGCCGACCTCGAGACCGGGGCGACGACCAGCTACGGCGTCATCACCTTCAACGCGGAACAGCAGCGCGCGATCGAAGATCTGATCGAGACGCGGCTCCGCGACGAGCCCGGTCTTGACGCGGCCTTCTCGGACGACGCCGAGGAACCGGTGATCGTGAAGAACCTGGAAAGCATCCAGGGCGACGAACGCGACGTGATCTTCTTCTCGGTCGCTTACGGGCCCGACAAAGACGGCCTGCTGACGATGAACTTCGGGCCGCTCAACAAGACGGGCGGCGAGCGACGGCTGAACGTCGCGGTCAGCCGGGCGCGGGCCGAACTGGTCGCCTTCGCCTCGATCGGCGCGGGCGACATCGACCTCAATCGCACCGACGCGGCCGGCGTCGCGGATTTGCGGCGCTTCCTCGACTATGCGGACCGCGGGGTCGCGGCCCTGCCGAAAGGGCCCGAGGGCGTCGCTCCAGGCCCCTGCGCGTTCGCCGAGACGGTCGCTCGGGCGCTTCGGGCGCGACGCTGGACCGTCGATCTCGACCTCGGCTTGTCCGCGGCGCGCGTCGATCTCGCGGTGCGAGACCCTCGCGACCCCGCCGTCTATCTGGCCGCCGTGCAGCTCGACGGCCCGAACTGGGCCGCCACGCCCACGGCGCTCGACCGCGAGGCGACCCGGAAAACGGCGCTCGAAGCTCTCGGCTGGCGCGTCCGCCGCGAACACCTGCTCGACTGGCGTCGCGACCCCGCCGGCGCGGCGGATCGGCTGGACAACGCCCTGCGCGGCTTCACCGGCGCTCGGGCGTCGGCGGCCGAGACCGTCGGCCCGGCGCAGCTCTGCATGACCTGGAAAACATCTTAAGCGCGGCGGCGCGCGGGAGCGGCCGACACGCCGCTCCCGCGCCATCTGCTCGATGTCGCGGCGACGTGGTCCCCCACCCGTCGGATGAGCGGGCGACGGGGCTTAGATCAGGGCGCTCTTTGGGGGCTGCGGATTAGCGCAGGTCCAGATGCGCGGCGAGATCCGCAAAGGCGTCGAACCGGAACGCCGCTTCGAAAGCTTCGGGCGGCTTTTTGCGGTAGCCGCCCGTGAACAGCGCGAAGGGCGCGCCGAGCGCCTGGGCCGTGCGTTCGTCGATTTCGCTGTCGCCGACATAGAGGCCGGCTTCGGCCGCCGCGCCCAAGGTCTCGAAACACAACCGGAGCGGGGCCGGATCGGGCTTGCGCGCCGCCAGCCGGTCGCCGCCGACCACCAGGCGGAAGCGGGACCGGAGACCGAGACGGTCGAGCACGGCCTCGGCGGCGGCCTCGGGCTTATTGGTGCAGACCGCGAGCGGCGCGCCCGCCGCGTCGAGCGCCGCCAAAAGCGGCTCGACCCCGGGATAGGGCCGGGTGCGGCGGGTCGGATCCTCGCCATAGGCTTCGAGGAACCGCGCGAGCGCGTCCGCGGCGAGCGTCGACGATCCCCCGCCGGTCGCCTCCAGGCAGCGCTCGATCAGCTTCGGCGCGCCCTCCCCGACGAACGACACGATGCGCTCGAGCGAGAGCGCCGGCCGCCCGAGCGCCGCCAAGGCGCGGTTGGCCGCGGCCTGCAGGTCGGGCGCGCTGTCGACCAGCGTGCCGTCGAGATCGAACACGATCGCGCGAACCATGGCGGCTTGCTCCCTCGAACCACCGCGCCGACGCGTTGAACAACCGCGCCGGCGCGTCAATGCGCCCTCGGCCGGCGCGCGCCCGCTTCCCCCCTCCGCGGGGCCCGCCCGTCGATCAGCCCTCGGCCGGCGCGAAGCGGAACGCTCCGTCCTTGCGCTCGACGCGGCCGATCCCGCCTGCGGGCAGATGGAAGCCAATGAAGCGGGCTTGCGACGCGCTCAGGCTCTCGAGCAACGCGACGCGGGTTCGGGCGCCGAGCGCCGGGTCTTGATCCGAGCCCGACGGCCAGTCGGGCCGCGCGAAGGCGATATGCGGATTGCCGATCGCATCCCCGACGATCATCACGCTCTGCGAACCCGACCGGACGTCGAAGGCCATATGCCCAGGCGTGTGGCCGGCGGTCAGGCGGGCCGAAACGCCCGGCAGCACCTCGGCGCCGTCGTCGAACAGGGTGATCCGGTCGGCGAGCAGATCGAGCCGCCGCTTCGCCCCGGCGGCGAAGCTCGCCCGCGCGTCGCCGATCCGGTCGACCGTGTTCGGATCCATCCAGTAATCGAACTCGACGCGCCCCATCATATGCTCGGCCTCGGCGAACAACGGCTCGTCGAAATCGTCGAGAACGCCCCACAGATGGTCGGGATGCCCATGGGTGAACACCAGATGGGTGACGTCTTCGGGCGCGACGCCGACTGCGTCGAGCGCTTCGAGCACCCGCCCGGCGCTCGCCTGGAAGCCGGGCCCGGCCCCGGCGTCGAACAGCGCCACGCGGTCGCCGTCGCGCAGCAGGGTGAGATTGCAGGGCGGCGTCAGCTCGCCCTCGGGGCTCACCTCGAACGGCTTCAGCGCCTCGGCGAGGGCCGCCTGATCCATCGGGCCGAACAGAAACTGAGCGGGCAGGGTCAGGCTCCCGTCGCTGACGCTGGTCAGTTCGATCGCGCCGATCTGCAGCGTCTCGCGGCTCCAGGCGGTGTGCGGCGCCAGCAGCGCGCCGCCCAGGGCCGCGGCCCCGAGCGTGAAACGGCGACGATCGATCATCGGGATCTCCTTCGACTGCGGGGCGCCGCGGACGGGCGCCGGAACGACTTACCGCCCGTCGCCGCGCGCAGCTTCGGCCGCGGCGCGAAGGGCGCTGATGTTGTCGGCGTAGGCGCTCGGCGCCGCCGCCGAGCCGCCGCGGAAGACGGCCGACCCGGCGACCAGCACGTCCGCCCCGACGGCGGCGACCATGGGCGCCGTTTCGGGGGTCACGCCGCCGTCGATTTCAAGGTGGATCGGACGGTCGCCGATCATTGCGCGCAGCGCGCGCGCCTTTTCCACCTGCGCGTTGATGAAGGACTGTCCGCCGAAGCCCGGGTTCACCGTCATCACGCACACCAAGTCGAGCTTATCGAGCACATGCTCGAGCGCCGCGACCGGCGTCGCCGGATTGAGCGCCGCGCCCGCCTTCGCCCCGAGATCGCGGATGCGCTGAAGCGAGCGATCGAGATGGGGTCCCGCTTCGGCATGCACGGTCACGATGTCCGCGCCCGCCTGGACGAACGCCTCAAGATAGGGGTCGGCCGGCGCGATCATCAAATGGACGTCCATCACGCCCTGGATATGAGGCCGGATCGCCGCGCAGGTCTGCGGACCGAAGGTGATGTTCGGCACGAAATGCCCGTCCATGACGTCCACATGGACCCAGTCGGCGCCCGACGCTTCGACAGCCCGACACTCGGCCCCGAAGTTCGCGAAGTCCGCCGCGAGGATAGACGGGGCGATCTTGATCGATCGGTCGAACACGGGCGCGCTCATGGCGTAAAGGGCTTTCTGTGGCGCGCGCTAAAGGGCGCTGGCGAGGCGACGCCTCGCCTTGTGCGGAGACCGACGGCCCCTTGTCAATCGCGCCGCCTGCTGCCGCCTGGCGCCGCCAGATGTGCGGCAGCGCACAGCGGGTCTGCGGCCCGCCCGGATCGCGCCGCGCCGATCATTACGGACGACGCCGCGAATAGGTTGCAATACTCCCGGCTGTCGACCGCCCCCTTTGACAAACCGACAGAGTCGCCGCTCTCTCCAAATGCCCAAAGCGATCTCTAAATGTTTCGCACCCTCTGCAAAGCCACTTTGATTTTCAAGATCGAACATGGCTTGAGCATTCTTGAATTTTTCATTTCTACTATTTTTGTACGCTTCTCGATTTCGTACGCATTTACAAGAGTTTTTGCATCAAATCATACTTTAATCAATCTATTTTCCCGAACAAATTGGCGCAGAAATGCAAAAACTTGAAATATCTTATTCGGTTGAACGCAAAAAAGCAATTCAACTGATCTCAAAGCCGTTTTTTTTGGCGCCTTATACATACTGTGATCTAGATCACAGCTCGTCTCGAGCATTTACAACTGCGAGAGACGGACGGTAAATCGGGAATTGGCAAGGAGTCGGTTGAGAATTCGACAGAGAGCGGGGCGCGGCCGCCTGAAACTTCGGGGCGGCGGCGGGCTGATCGCCCGCGCGGCGCGGGACACGCCGCTTTCGGATCGCCTCAACGCCGACGACGACGAATAAGCGCGCTCGACCGGGGACCTGCCCCGACAGCTCGAACGCCGCGGGTCTTGGAGTTGACGATGACCGATGATCGTTGGGTTGACGAGCGGTGGGACGATACCGAAGCGAGCGACGGGCGGGACGCCCGCGCGCCGGCCGCGCCGCCGCAGGCGATCGCCGCGCCGACGGATCCCGACGCCGAGGCCTCGCTTCACTTCGAGCAGATCGAACCGCGGGTCTTGCTGTCGGCGGATCCGATCACCGCGAGCACCGACGCCGCGGAAATCATCGTTCAGACCGAACAGCTTGAAGATTACGACGGCGACGGAACCGCGGACTCGGCGCTGACCGTGCGCGACGGCGACGGGCTGCTGGTGAAGTCCTGGAACCTCGCGACCTTCGGGGGCGACGATGTCGGCGCCACCCTCGAAATCGACGGCGCCGCCCCGGACGCCGGCGTTTCGCAGACCCTGACGATCCTGCACAGCGACGAGCTTGCGCGCTATGTCGACGAAATTCGCATCGACGGGGTCGAACCCGGCGCGCCGGCGTCGGACCGCTCGGCGATCGACACGATCGTGTTCGACAGCGCCAACGAAAACTACGATCTGGGCATCGACGCGGACCTCGATCTGCTGACCGGCCGTCTGGCGGTGCAAGGCCTGCTGGTGGCGTTCGACGGCGGCGTCCGCATCGAAACGCCGGACGTCCTGCGGTCGGTCGATGTCAGCGTGATCGCGGACCGGGTCGAAACCGACCCCGCCGGCGGCGCGTTCAGCGTCGCCGAGGCGCTCGTCGGCGGTTCCGCTGCGATTTCGGGCGCGGTCGGCCTGTCCAGCGGCGAGACGCTGATCGACTTCCTGCTGCCGACCAGCGTTCAAGAACTGACCTTCTGGGGATCTTTCGGCGCCGACCAGCTCGAGATCGGCGGGGCGGCGGCCGCGGTGTGGGCCGTCGAGGGCGAGGTGGCGGACACCGGCCTGTTCGGCGCGGTCGAGGGTCGATCGTCGCCGCGGCTGGCCTTCCAAGGGATGGACGCGTTCGTGGGCTCGGCGGGCGACGACACGCTGCTCGGCTACGATGTCGGCGGCGCGGGCCTGTGGACCGTCGAGGACGAGGGCGTCTTCACCGCGTATGACGCCTCGTTCTCGGGCTTCGAGCGCTTCGAGGCCGCGGGCTCGGGCGACACGATCTACTTTAAGGAGAACGGTTGGCTGAGCGCCGGCTTCGACGGCGGGTCGGACGCGACGCTGATCCTCGAGAGCGCGATCGACGCGCTTTCGGTCGCTCTCGACGCGACCGGCGAGGGCGTGATGACGCGCGGCGGTCAGACCGTCGCCGTGTCCGGCGTGACGCTCGTTGAGCGGCAGGACGAGAACAACGTCACGATTTTGTTCAACGACACGGACAACAACGTGACGCTCTCGTACGGCTATTTCGACGAGACCGACCTTGAGGACGCGCGCGACGCGAAAAAACAACCGTTTACGGGGGGCGCCGGTTATTATTGGCGTGTAAGCGAACAGGGCAAGGACGACCGCTTCTTCAAAACGCCGCAGAACACGATCCGCTTCGATCTCGGGGCCGGGGCCGACCGTCTGGTGGTCGAGTCGACCGACACGTCGTTCAGCGGCAATCTCATCATCAACGGCGGCGCGGACTCCACCGTTCCGATCTTCTCGGCGACGAACTTTACGGATCCGTTCAACTGGGAGTACGAAGGCGACGAAGTCGTCTTCAAATCGGACGTCTTCACCGGCGGCGGCGACATCAAGGTCCGGGCCGAGGAAATCTTCGTCCGCTCCGGGGTGGCGCTCGACACGCGCCGCGGCGTTCAAAGCAACGGCGCGTTCCGGTCAACCGGCGACTCCGGCAAAATCGACCTCTTCGGCGAGAAAATCAAACTCCGCACGAACAGCGCGCTGTTGGCTGGCGCGACCGGCGCGTTCAGCGCCGGCGACGTGCTGCTCGAAGTCGAGGAGGAGACCAAGCGCTATTTCTTGTCGCCGATCTCGCTGGCGGAGCGGGTTGTCGAAATCGACGTCGCTCAGGGGGCTCGGGTCGAGGGCGCCAATGTCCGCATGATCGCGCGGGCGACCGACCTCGGCAGCGCGAAACACGCGCAAACCAAAGATCGAGACGCCGACCAGCCCCGCTTCTTCAGCGGCGTCTACGACGACTTCCAAGTGATGTTCCAACAGTTCCCGATCGCCTTCCTGAACCCGACCGGGATGAACGCCAGCGTCGGGATCCGCCAGGCGGACGCTTTCGTGACGGTCGACGGGGCCAGCATCGTGGCGTCGGACAGCGTGAAGCTGCGGACGAAAACCGATGTGAGCGCGAACGTCCAGGCGTTGGTCTACGATTCCTACCTGAACCAGCAAGCCGAGGCAGGCCGGACGGCCGGAGACTCCAAGACCAAGGGCATGACGCCCGAAGTCGCCGTCGCCTGGTCGCAAGTCTTCACCGAGAGCAAGGCCGTCGTGAAGGGGGGGTCAACGATCGTCGCCGGCGGCGACGTCGACATCATCGCCCAAGGGGCCGCGAGTTCGACGACTCTCGCCCGCATGTCCACGAACTTGCTGAGCAACAGCTTTTACAAAAAGAACCCGCAAGACTTCTCGGCCGCGGCGAACGCGGACAACAAAACGGGTTATAACGGCTCTCTGTCGGACAAGCATCGATCTTTCGCCTTCACCACAGCTTGGGTTGAAGCCGATCTGACGGCGCAATTGCGCGACACCAGCTCGATCGTCGCCGGCGGGGCGGTGAACGTTCTGTCGACGGGCTCGGCCAAGGCCAAGGGCGAGACCTCGATGAGCCTGTACCTGAACGTTTCAGGCGGCGCGGGCACTGTGTTCACGATCGACAAGTCGAAATCGCGGGCGATCGTCGAAGGCGACATCACCGCCGGGGGCAAGTTGCAGTCCGGCAGCACCTTCGACGCGGCGGACCCGTATACGATACACTTCGACACGCATCTCGATTCCTATGTGATCGAGATGAAAGATCACGGCTTCGAAACCGGCGACCAAATTACTTACCAGATCGGAGACAGTGAAAACCCAGCCTTGGCGTCGGAAATTCCGGGTCTGACGGACGGCGAAGAATATTTTGTCCTCAAAGAGAGCGACGACATCTTCCGCCTCAGCCCGATCGCGCCGATCCAAATGGACGTCGGCGCGGCGTCCTCGACCAGCACGCACGATCTGCGGCGATATGAGACGACGACCTTTATGATCGACGTGGTGTCCGACAACACCATCGACATCGGCGACCATGGTTTCGACGACGGCGATCGCGTCTATTACACCCATGAGGGGCGGGCTGGCAGCGACCTGGGCCTCGCCACCGACGGGACCTGGCACCGCGTCGTCGCTGTGAACGAGAGCGCCTTTAAGCTGATCGAAGAAAGCACCTATGCGGCGCTCGTCGAAAATGGCGCATGGCTGTTCGACGACTCGAACCTCGAAAACATCAATGACGACGACTTTGTCGAGATCAAGGAGGGCATTGGCGGCCTCCACCGTTTCTACACCGCGGGCCAAGCTCTGAGTTCGGCGCAAGGTCAGCAATTGAAGCTTGTCGACCACGGGTTCGAGACGGGCGACGTCGTCAGCTACACCTTCGCCGGAGCGCCCGGCTCGGAGCTGAGATATCTTGAGGACGGCGCGGAGCGGACGCTGTCGCACCATGGCGACGCCTTCGATACGGAGGTCCAGCAATATGTCGTCGTGGTCGAGGACGTGTCCGATACGGATGGGGACGCGAGCGACTATTTCCGCCTGGTGAAGATCGAAGACTGGCCGACGGTGTACGAAGACCCGGGGCTGGTCGACGCGTTCGCGCTCGACTTCAGCCCCACCACCGAAGGCGGCGAGCATCGCTTTTTCGCCGAGCGAAACCTGGCGGTCGAGGCGCGCGCTTTCCGCATCGCCGAGATTTCGTTGAGCGACGCGGCCGACAACGCGAACACCTTTTACATTCCGGAGCACGGCTTTCAGACCGGCGACTTGGTGACCTACGGCCCGCTCGAGGAGTTGAACGGTTCGGGCTCGCCGCGGTGGATTCTCGGCCCCACCCTCGACCTCGAATACTACGTGCATGTGCCCGACCCGGTGAACGACCCCGATCGGCTCCGCCTGATCGAGGTGACCTCGATCGAAGACCCGACTGATTTGGCCTCCTTCGACAGGGCGGACGCGGTCGAATTGACCGTCGCGGACGGCGTCGACCTGCTCAACGAGCATTTTCTTCACGGCGCCCGCCATGTCGCCAGCTTCAATCCGGAACTCGTCAAGGGCGGCGATGCGCGCAATCCCGACAGCGGCTCGATCGACCCGACGCGCGACGCGCTTTACTTCGCCGACGGCCACGGATTGGCGACCGGCGACCTTGTCACCTATGTGACCGACCAGTCGGTGACCAACCCGGTCACCTTCCCCCATGTCGCGCATCACCTGTCGTTCGATCCCCGTCAATCGATCGCGCACGGCATCGAACAAGCGACCTACGAACTCGACGTCTTCATCAATGACGACCATCTGATCGATATCGACGGCGGGCTCGAGAACGGCGATTTCGTGATCTACGAAGCGCGCGACAATGAGCTCGGCTCGCTGGTCGACGGCGCGCGCTACCGCGTCCTGTTCAATCACTTGGACGGCGACGGCGCGCCTGATCCGTCGCGCTTCGTGCTGATCGCCGAAGAGAACTGGGACGACGCCTTTGTCGCCGACGTCGCCGCCGCCAACGACGTCATCGAGCGTTTCGGCAGCGCGAACGCCGATAATCACAGCTTCACCCGCTATTTGTTCGACGACGACATCGATGGCGAGGCGGTCGGCGTCGTCTATATGTGGGGCAACAGCTTCCAAGACGGCGACCTCGTCACCTATCGCGCCGATCCGGCGACCGGCCCGATTGACGGCCTGACGGACGGCGAGACCTATCGGGTGATCTTCCGCTCGTATACGGACGCCGGGCGGCTCGACCCCGACCGGTTCTCGCTGGTCGAACAGTCCGAATGGAACCGGGTCGGCTGGGAATTCGGCCAACCCAAAAACCGCCTGAGCGCGGTCGAATTCGGCCCCGCGTCCGGAAACCACGCCTTTGTCGGCACAGGCGATCTGCGATCGATCCACGATAACGCGCTCGGCATCCAATACGGCGAGGAACTGGGCCTCAAAACCGGTCAAAAAGTTCAATACTGGTCCGGGACGTATTTAGAGACGGCGCTTGGCGACGCGGACGGCGTCACTTTCGCAAGCGACGACACGCTGTTTTTCGAGGGTCACGATCTCGTCGACGGCGACCTGGTGCGGTATCACCATGGCGGCGAAGCAGAAGACGCGATCTCCGGGCTGCAAATCGACCAAGACATCTATCGCGTCATTAACGCCACCGAAGACAGTTTTCAGCTGGTCCTCGACACCGACTATCAGGCCGCGCTCGCCGCGGGCGACGAGGTGTCGTCGCTTGCGCCGATCGACACGCTCGGGAACGACGGCGAGCTCGACCTGCCGAACGACCATCTGTTCATGAAAGTCGTCGACACCAGCATCGACGGGCTCGTCGACCAGCAATATTATTACGTCATCGTCGACTCCGAAAACCCGGGCCTGCTGCGGTTGGCGGAGACCCGAGACGACGCGCTCGCCGGCGTGGCGATCGAGATCGTCGGCCATGATCCGCTGTCGGCGGTGCTCGGGGCGGCGGAGTCCCTGCACGAATTGAAGCTGGTCGTCGAAAACGAAGACGATTTTGATCTCGGATATTTCGAGCGGAAGCTGATCGACTTCGAGACCCCGACGGGTGAAGCCGCTGATTACGAGATTTCAGGCCTCACCCTCGGCGAGAAGTACACCGTCGTCGTGATCGACGATCATTGGATCCGCTTGCTGACCGAGGACGAGCTGCTGGGCGCGGACGCTGCGAGCGGCATCCTCATCGAGGGCCGCGGCGCGGGCGACGCCCACCGCTTCACGCTCGACGGCCTCCGAGACGGTGTTCAAGTCGAGGCGGATCTCGAGACCAAGCACATTGCAAAGTCTAAGCAGGAAGTCGGCATTTCGTTCAACTGGGCGAAATGGAAGGACTTTTTCAAGTTCGGGGATGTTTTTGCGTCCATCTTCTTCATGGGCAGCGCGTACGGCACTAGTCAGTTTTACAAGCCGGACCCAAAACAACAGGAAAACCTCCAGAAACAGTACGAGAAAGAGACGGTGAAGTTCGCGGTCTCGACCGGCGTCACGCTGGTGGAGCAGACGGTCGAGGCTCTGGTCGGCGCCAATGCGCCGGAGGGGGAGACGACGGACATCGTCAGCGGCGACGCCGTTATCATTCGCGCAACGTCGAAGCAGAGCTCGAACCACAACGTCCAGTCGACCCTTGAAAAGTCGAAAGGCAAAGGCGGCGATTTGTTCGCGGTGGCGTTCGGCTTTGCGATGATCGAAAACACCGGACGGGCCGTGGTCGGCGATCAAGGCCGCATCGACGCGGCGGGCGACGTGACGGTGACCGGCAAGGCGCTCAACCCGTTCAACGTGCCGATCGAGTATCTGTTCTTAGGTTGGCAAGACCATTGGGCGTCGAGCGGTTTCAGCGCCCTGTCGGACCGTCTTGACGGCAATGGCGGTCTGGGAACCATTTTCCTCAATAACTGGGTCACCTCATTCGCCAAAGGCGAGAACACGGATGACCGATCGGGAAGCGCGTCGACCTATGCGCTCGCGGTCGCGACGAACCTCTATTACAATGACGCTATTGCGAAGGTTTCGTCGGGCGCGCGGATCAATCGGGACATCGACCGCCTGACCGCGCTCGGGGCCGCGGCGAAATCCGACCGGAGCGTCGAAGTCCGCTCGGTGATCACAGAAAAATTCGCCTTCGCCACCGGGGTCGCCAAGACCAGCTATGATATCGGCCTGGCGGCGAAGTTCTTCGCCAAAAAAAGCGCGTCCGATGTGCTCAAAGGCGCATTCCGGTTTCGCGGCGCCGGCGCCCAGCGCGCAATCGGCGCCGCCATCCATGTCGAAGTCAGCAAAAACAACTCCCATGCGACCATCGAGGCCGGCGCCGAGATTACGACGGGAACGGCTGGCGACCTAAAGGTGATCGCCGACGAAGAAATCTTCCGCCTCGCGCTGGCAACCGCCGGCGGCCGTGCGCACGAGGGTTTCAGAGACAAGGCGGACCGCGGGACCCTTTCGGCCGCGGGCACCGTGACCTGGTACGACTTGGCGAGCCAAGTCTACGCCGGGATCGTCACCAATGACGAAGCCGGCGTCGTCGTCGAAGGCGGCGACGTTCTGGTCAAGGCTGATTCCGACGTCGAAAGCGTCGCGATATCGGGCATTGAGATCAGCGGAGACCGGAACACGGTCGGCATCTCGTTTACTTCAAGCTATTCCAAGCGTGACGTCGCCGCATTCATCGGGGCGCGGTACGATAAATATGACGACAATCCGGCAGAGAACTCGGTCGACGGCCAAGCTCGATTCGATGTGGGCGACGTTCGGGTTCAATCGGACAGCGACGGCTTTATCGTCAGCGGGTCCACCGCCGGCACGCGCTCCATGGATCATTCGCATTACGATTTTGAGCAGCTGGCAGGTGATCCGGAGCGGAATGAAGCGCTCAGTACAGTGTCCGCGGCACAAACCACAGCGCCAGGACGCCGCCCGAGCTATGCGCCGTCAACCCAAGCGGACGGACTCAGCGCTGTTGCTGGCGGCGTGACGTCTTCCGGCTCGATCTCTCTCGTGTACCTGGGCGACGACACCTTCGCCTATATCTCCGATCGTGGTCAGTGGTCTGTCGACGATGTCGACGTCTCAGCCAAGGCGGGGACCTCGGTCGCGACCGCGACGGGCGCCGCCGCGCGGACGAAGAAGCCTAAATACACCCTAGAAGCGCCTGCGCGCACAAGCGGGTCCACCACGATCGGCGGGGCGGTGTCGATCAATGTGGTCGAGACTGCGACCCACGCCTTCGTGCGCGACGTCGATCTCGAGCAGCGCAACGCTGACGACGCCCCGGTCGTCACGGTCAAGGCGAGGCGGACCGGCGACATAAATTCGTTCTCGGCCGCTCTCGCCTTTGACAGCGTGAGGTACGAGGAAATCGCAGAGGTTGAGCTCATTCCGGACAACTCGAGGTCGTTCGCCGCGGCGAATTCAATGAGTTTTGTCAAGGACGAGGTCAACGCGCAGATCGTCAACGCGTCGCTCAGCGGCGAGGGGACCGCGGCGGCGGGCGATCTCACGGTGATCGCCGCGCATGAAGGCGATGTGCTCGGGGTCGGCGGCGGCGCCAGCTACGGCACGGGGGCCGGCGCGGGCGGCTCGCTGGCGCTCAATTTCGTGTCGGCGAGCGCAAACGCGAAAATCGAAAACTCGGACATCGCCGTCGACGGCGACGTGTCGGTATTGGCCCGCAGCGACGTCGATGTGCACGCAGTCGCGATCAGTTCCGGCGTGGTCGGGAAAGTGGCCGACGGTCAAACCAACACCCGCACGAGCGCCTTCGGCTCGACCGTCGCGGTGAACTGGGTCGACTCGGACGCGGCGCTGTTGGACGACGAAGTCGACGGGCGCGCAAACCTGCCCGATATCAACGCCACGATCGCCAACAGCCGCATCGTGGCGGGCGGCGACGTGATCGTCGAAGCGCAAGACGACTCGAGAATCGCCTCTCTGGCCGGCGCGATGGCGATCGGCGGCACCAGTTTCGGCTGGGGCTCGGCCATCTCGATCAATGTGATCAGCACCGAGGTGGACGCGAAGATCGAGGGCGACAGCCATGTCGCAACGCTGAACGGCGACGTGACGCTGCTCGCGCATTCGACGACCGACGAGCTGCCGCGCGTCCCGTTGCCGAGTTTGAAGGTCACCTTCAGCTTCTCGACCATCTCGGGCCAGAGGTTCGTGCCCTATCCCTCTGGCGGCGGGGTCAGCGGCGGCAAATCGCCGTTTAACGACGGCGCCGACTCGAAAATCATGACGCTGGGCGTCAGCGGGGCCGGCGGCCAGGGCGTGACAATCGGCCGGTCCCAGAGCGTCAACGTGATCACGTCGAAAGTGCGCGCGACGGTCGGCGACGGCGTCACGATCGAGAGCGGCGACGATGTCGAGGTCTTGGCGTCGGACGAAGCGGTGATCCGCTCGATGAACGGCGCGATCTCGGTGAACCTGAGCGCCGTCGCCTGGCGCGGCGCCGGCTACAGCGCGGCGATGACCAGCAACGTGATCGACGCCGCCACCACCGCGCGGGTCGAGGACGCGACGATCCTGGCGGCGGGATCCGTTCGAGTGCGCGCCGATCAGGCGGCCCAGTCCCACGCCATCGCGTTCGGCGCCAGCGGCGGAACGGCCGGGGCCTCGATCGGCGGCTCGTCGCTCGGCGGATCGGTCGCCCTCGCGACGGTTTTGAACACGGTCATCGCGCATGTCGGCGAAGGCGCCAGCGTCGTCGCGGCGGAAGACGTCCATGTGAAGGCGGTGAACCGCGGCGTCGGCACCGCCGGCGCCGGCGCGCTGTCGGCGTTCGCCGGCGCGGCCGGCGGCAGCACCGCGGCGTCGGTCGGCAATCTCACGATCATCAACAAGACGTTCGCCCGCGTCGACGGCGACGCCCGCATTTTCGCCGGCGCGGCGGGCGACGGGTTCGACGACCTCGACGGGCGCACCCGGCACGGCGTCGCTGTCGAAGCCAAGTCGCGCTATGTGTTTACGGTCGTCTCCGCGAGCGGGGCCGTGTTGATCGGCGCCTCGGGGGCCGCCTTTGGCGGCGCGGCCAACGCGAACGTCGTCGAGGACCGCACGAAAGCCTATGTGACCGAAAGGTCCGGGGCGGGGGCGCCGACGATCCGGTCGCTGGGCGACGTCGCGATCAACGCGCGCAGCGAATTCGAGATCACCTCGGCCGCCGCCGGCGCGGGCCTGTCCATCGGGCGCGGGGCCGGCGCGGGCGTGGAAGTGACGATCGCGTCGCGGCAGACCGCCGCCTATGTGGCGAGCGGCGGGGTGATCGACGCCGGCGGCGACGTGGTCGTGACCGCCGAGGCCGATGATCAGCTCATGCTTCTGGGCCTCGCCTACGGCGGATCGCTCGGCAGGGCCGGCGCGGTCGCGTTCGCCCTCGACGTGGGCGCGCTCGCTCTCGAGACGACGGCGAAGATCGGGGCCGACGCGCGCGTGACGGCGATCGGCAACGTGGCGGTGACCGCGCTTTCGGACGTGGAGCTCGACCACGCGGCCGGCTCTTTGGCGGTCGGGATCGACGCCGTTCCGGGCATCAGCCCCGCCACCGTCTCGGCCAGCGGCGCGGCGACCGTGGTCGACAAGACCACGCGGGCGGTGATCGCCGAAGGCGCGCAGGTGTCCGCCCTCGCCCAAACCGACGCGATCGAGGTGATTACGGGGCGGATCACGCAAGGCGAGGCCTATGACCGCACGGCCTCGCGCGAGATCCAGGTCGACGTCGATCCGACCGCCGATCTCGCGGCGGACGGCGTCACGATCAATTCCGCGAGCCACGGCTTCCTGACCGGCGACGAAGTGCTCTACGTCGCGAGCGCGCGCGACATGGGCGACCTCGTCTCGGGCCGCAGCTATGTCGTCGTCAACGCCGACGCGGACAGTTTCCAACTGGCCGAGAGCGCCGACGGCCCCGCCCTGTCTCTGACCGACGGGACGCTGCTGGGCCGGAACGACATCCAGACCTTCTCGACCGTGATCGAGGTGGCGGCGCCGGAGCTGTCGGAAGACAGCGAAGTCCCGCTCGAGGCGGCGCATCGCGGCGATTACGTCGCGGAAACGGCGCTGCGGCGGGGCGTGATCGTCGCCGCCGCGTCGATCGACGATCTGGAGATCTACGCCACGACCGGGGCTATGGCGATTTCGAGCGCCTCGGTCGCGATGACGGGCTCGGTCTCGACCCACAGCATCGACACCGAAGCGGTGATCCGCCAAGGGGCGCGCGTCAACGACCCGACCGCCTTCGCGCGAAGCGTGGCGCCCGCCGACGTGACGGGCGGCGCGATCGACGCCTGGGGCCACGGCTTGGCGACCGGCGACCGCGTTGTCTATGCGGGCGCGAGCGTCGCCGACCTTGTCGACGGCGGCGTTTACGCCGTCATCGCCCTCGACGCGAACCGCTTCGCCCTGGCCGCGATCGACGCGCCGGAGACGCCGATCGCGCTCAGCGCCCCGTCGACGGCCTTCACGCTGACGCGCGCCGATCTGCCGGACGCGCACAGCCGCCAAGGCGTCTATGTCGACGCCGGCCGCGGGCATCAGATCACCGTTGTCGGGGCCGGCGTCTCGGCCTCGAAACTTGCGGCGGCCGGCACGGCGGCGCTGAGCCTGCCGATGTTGGCGGGCGAGACCTACGCCGCGATCGAGGGCGGCTCGGGGGCCGTCGACACTGTGGTGCGGGCGGCGGGCGACGTCGAGGTGGCGGCCTTCGCCGCCAGCGTGACCGTCGGCTTCGCGGTCGGCGGCGCCGGCTCGGTCGGGATGCCGGCGCTCGCCGGCGCGGCGACGGCGGCGACCATCGACACCGACACGATCGCTCAGATCGCGGGCCAGGCGCGCGTGACCGCGGGCGGCAACGTCGCGGTCTTGGCGCAGGACGACACTCAGGTCTACAGCGTCGCCGGCGCCGGCGCTTTCAGCTACGGCGCGAGCGCCGGGTCCGGCGCCATTTCGACGGTCATCATCCAGAAAGACACCAAAGCGTCGATCGAAGGCGCGTTCGTCGACGCCATGGGCGCGGGGCCCAGCACGGTCGGCGGCGTGACCGACGGCGGCTATGACGAGACCGGCGCGCCGGGCGCCGTCGACGGCGTCCGCGGCGTCGTGGTCGACGCCTCAAGCCGCGAGATCATCGAAGCGATCGCCGTCGGCACGGCGGCCGCGGGGGCCGGCTTCACCCTTTCGGGCTCGGTGGTTCACGTGTTCGCCGACAGCGACACGGCCGCCTTCGTGCGCGACGCGCAAATCAACCAGAACACGGGCCCCGGCGCGCACGCCGAGCAGTCGGTGCTCGTGGGCGCGCGCAACATGCTCGACGCGACCGCGGGCGCAGGCGGGTTGAGCGTGCAAATGGCGGGGGTCGCCGTCGGCGCGGCCTTTGGCGTGGTCACATTCCGCAACGACACCACGGCTTTCATCGGCCATGAGGGCCTGGCCGGCGACACCTCGGAAGTGCGCGCCGCCGACACGGTCGCGGTGCGCGCGGTCGGCGATCAAAAGCTCAACAACGTCGTCGCCGCCGGGGCGATCTCGCCGTTGTTCATCGGCGCCGCCGGGGCCTTCGCGGTCGTCAGCGTCGGCCAGGACGCCCAGAAAGACTGGAGCGACGGCCAGGGCAATGTCGGCTCGCTGTCCGAAGCGCAGGCGACCACCTCCTCGGAGAACTCGGGCGACGTGGTCGGCGAGTCGGACGAAGCGCTCGGCAATTTCTCGGGCGGCTATGAGGCGACCGCGCCCGAAGGGCTCGCCCTCGACGCCGGCGCGGTCGAAACCGCGGATATCGGCCTTGTGCCCGGCGCGACCTATGTCGTGATCGCCGCGGACGGCGACGTCTTCCAGATCTCCGACGCCGAGGGCGGCGCGCCGATCACGATCGACATCGACGCGATGACGGCGGAGGAGCGGTATCTGTTCACAACCGCCGAGGGCGCGCGGTTGAGCTTCACGGCCGACGACACGGCGATCGACGCCAGCGGCCAGGTCGACGGCGGGCTGTTCTTCATCGCGGACTCGGCGCTTCAGGTCGGCGATCAACTGACCTTCGAGGCGCCCGGGCGGGTCTATCTGACCGAGGAGAACGGCCAGCGCGCCGGGTCCGGTTGGTCGACGGGCGCGCTGGTGGTCTATGACAGCGGCGCGTCGGCGGCGTTGTCGGGGCTGGTCGACGGCGCGGCCTATTACGTCATCGCCGACGAAGAGCTCGAGGGCGGCGTCCGGCTGGCGGACAGCTATGAGAACGCGCTGGCCGGGATCGGCGTCTCGATTTCGGCCGGAGAAGGCGACGGCCATCGCCTGATCCGCGCCTTGCCGACCTTCGATCCGGCCGGTCCTCGGGTCGACGAGGCGACCGGCGCGATCGACCTGGAATATGATTTCGGCCTGTCGACGGGCGATCTCATCCGGTACAGCGCGTCGGACGGCGAAGCGCTTGGCGGGCTCGTCTCGGGCCGCGCCTATTTCGCCGTGGTGGACGCCGAGGATCCGACGAAGATCCGGCTGGCGGGGTCGCGAGACGACGCCTTCGCGGGCGCGCACATCGCCTTCACGGTGGGCGACGCGTCGGGCGCGGCGCACACGCTGACGCCGATCGGCGACACCGGCGGCGGGATCAACTCGGGCGCGGCGCTGAGCATGGACGGGTTGGGCCGCCAGAGCGCGGCGCCGTCGCTCGAGGCGTTGGTTTTGTCGACGCCGAAGACCAGCGGCGTGACCGCCATGATCTGGAGCGACGTCGTCATCGACGCCGCCGATCTCGAGGTGACGGCGACCCTCGACAGCGATCTCGACGTGACCGCGACCGGCGTGGGGATGGGCGGGGCGCAGCCGGCCGGCGGCGTCGGGGTCGGGATCGGGATCTCGACCGTGGTGGTCAACAACGACGTGACCGCCGAGGTGGTCGCCGGCTCGGGCGCGCTCGACGGGCGCACCACCCGCTTGAACGGGGCCGGGGCGCTCGACGTGACGGCGGATTATCGCGGCTCGGTGGACGCGGTCGCGGTGTCGGGGGCCGGCGCGTTCGTCGCCGCGGCGGGCTCGGCGGTGGTGATCCAGGACAGCAGCGACGTCAAAGCCCTGCTCGGAACCGGCGCGCAGGACGCGTCCCAGGGCGTGGCGGTCACGGGCTTCGACGCGGTGACGGTCGCGGCCGACGGGCGGCTGCGGGCCGGGACGTTCGCGTCCCACTTGATGCGGGCCGGCGGCGGTCTGGGCGCGAGCGTGGTCGATGTGCGGACCTCGGGCGACGTCATCGCGGCGGTCGGCCCGCACGGCCGGATCGGAACGCCCGGCGATACGATCGGCGATCTGACGGTCTCGGCCACGCGCGCGATGTCGAACGATCAGGTCGACGCGCTCGACGACGTCTTCGACCGCGACGCGAGTTCGATGGCGCTCGGGGGCTCGGCGGCTCTTATCGGGGCCGTCGGCATGGCGGCCACGGCGATCGACCGCGGCGACGCCGTCGCCGAGATCCGCGAGAACGCGCGCGTCGACGCGACGGGCGTGCTGACCGTCGCCGCCGACGCGTCCGCGCATGTCCGGGCGACCGCGGCCGCGCTGCAGTTCGGGCTGAAGCACGCCGCCGGCGTGGTGGTCACGCGCGCCGAAAGCCGCGGCGACGCCCGCGCGCGGATCCTGGGTCAAGACGGCGCGCCGGCCGAAACCGACGCCCCGGCGATCCGCGCCGGCGGCGTGTCGGTGACGGCGCAGGCGGATAATCGCGCCAAAAGCTCGGGGAGCTCTCTGGCGATCGGCGCCACGATCGCCGCCTATAACCAGTCGGACGCGGTGGTTTCCGGCGACGTGACGGCGCTGATCGGGGACCACGCGCATGTGGTCGCGGCGGCGGGCGGCGTGCTGGTCGGCGCGACCGGGCGCCTGCACGGCGAGGCGGTGATCAGCGGCGCGACCGTCTCTTACGGCTCGGTCGCCGCGGGCCAGGCCCGAACCGACGTGTCCGGCGGCGACGTCGCGGCGGCGATCGGGGCCGGCGCGATCGTCCGCGCCGCCGCCGGGGTGGGCGTACAGGCCCGGTTCGAGGCGGCCGAGGACGGCCGCGCGGCCTACGCGGAAACGCTGGCCGGATCGGGCGACCTGGTCGGGCTGAACCTGCATTGGGCCGAGGCGCGATCCGACGTCGACTCGACCGCTCGGGTCGGGGCCGGCGCGATCATCGACGGCGGGGCCGGCGCGGTGGGGATCAGCGCGGTCTCGCATCGCAACACCGCCGAAGCCCGCGGCGACTCGGTGGCGCTCGCGGCGCTTGCGGTCGGCCAAATCGCGACAAACAGCGAGGCGCGCGGCGAGGCCCGGGCCGAGATCGCCTCCGGCTCTTCGGCCGGCGACGGCGTCGTGATCCGCGGCGCCGGCCTGTCGATCACCGCCGACCAGGCCGCGAGCGCCGACACCACCAACAAAAAGGCCGCGGGCGGGGTGGTCGGGACCGTCCATGTCGCGCCGGCCACGGCCGACGCCATCGTGGACGCGACCGCTCTGATCGGAGACCATGCGCAAATCGCGGTGGACGGCGATCTGACGCTCGCCTCGGACGCCAAAGCCGAGGCCGACGCGCGGATCTTCGCCGCCGCCGCCTCGCTTGGCGCCAACATCACCGTCTCGGACGGCGAGGTCGAGGTTCGACCGACGGTCAAGACCCGGATCGGCGCCTACGCCGATCTGGCGGCGGACGCGGTGACGATCACGGCGACCGCCAACGACTTCGACAAAACGCCGTTCGACGACCGCATCTCGACCGTCGACATCGCGGCGAACCGTCTGACCGTGAACGGCGACGCGGCGGGCCACGGGCTGGTCGACGGGCAACTGGTGCTCTACGACGCGGGCGGCGCGGCGGGGCTCGCCTCGGGCGATCCGGCCGCGAACGATCTGGACGATCCGGCCAACGCGCATCTGCATCTCGACGAGACCCGGGCCAACACCGCGCTCGAAAGCGGGCGCCTGTACCGCGCGCTGGTCGACAGCGCGACCACCTTCCAATTCGGCGAAGAGTTCGCCGGGGTCGACATCGACGACGCCACCGACACGATCACCTTCGTCGACGACGCCGGCGTCCCGCGCGCCCACAGCTTCCGCGACGGCGACGTGGTGCGCTACTACGCGGTCGACGGCGTCGCGGCGCCCGGGCTCGAGGACAGCGCCGACGGCGAAAGCGCGGCGTATGAAGTGATCGTGGTGTCCGCCACGCAGATCCAGTTGCGCCCGGCGTTCGACGCGCCGTTCGCGGCGTCGCACGGGTTCGACCCCTCGAAGGTCTACGACGCGGAGACGGGAGAGTTGGTCGAGGCCGAGACCGAAGCCGAGAGGTCCGTGCGCGACAGCGTGATCACGCTTGACGGGCACGGCTTCCGCGACGGCCAGGCGGTGGTCTACACCGCGCCCGAAGCCTCGGCGTTCACCGGCGGCGGCGTCGACGCGGTCACCGACAGCGAGGGCGCGTTGGTCTACGACGCCGACGGCGCGCAAGTCTATGGGGACGACGACACCCTCTATCTTGGTCAGAACGACTACCAAGACGGCGAAGAAGTCGTCTATCTCGGCGTCTCGGGCGTCGAATTCCAGACCCGCGACGTCGACCTCGACGCCTCGTCGACCCGCATCACGGCGATCAACCACGGGTTCTCGACCGGTCAGACGGTCCAATACGTCGCCGCCGAGCACGACGCGGGCGACGAGGTCTCGGTCCGCACGACGACCGAGCGCTTCTACACTATCGGCGACGTCGAACACGTCCTCGACGGCGCGACGGTCTCGGAAGCCAAGTCGAAGGCGCTCGGGGGCCTGGCGCTCGACGGCGAGTACATGGTGATCGTCCATGACGCGAACACCATCTCGCTGCAGCAGGTCGCCACGGCCCCGGACGGAACGCCGCTGGTCGACGTCAACGCCGCGCTCTCACTGTCCGCGCCGGCCTTCGACGGGGCGGTCACCCATTACCTGACCCCGACCACGATCGCGGTCGAGGCCGAAGACGGCGGGACGACCTTCCAGCCGACCGAGACGATCGACGGGCTGGACAGCGGCCGGCGCTACGTCGTCAAGCACTTCGACGCGACCGGAACGCGGGTCCAGCTGTTCGAGCGCACGATCGACACGCGCTTCGAGACCGATCCGGAGATCGTCGAGGACACCGGCGAGCGCCATGTCTACGACAGCGTCGGCGACGTGACGGTCGCGTTCGGCGAATCGGCCGGCGCGCTCGGCGCGAGCGCGCCCCACATCTTCGATCTGGCCGGCCACGGCTTCGCCGAGGGCGAGGTGGTGCGCTATTCGGCGGCGACCGCGGCGATCACCGGCCTGGTCGAGGGCGCCGACTATGTGGTCAGCCTCAGCCATCCGGACGGACGCGCGCTTGACGGGGCGAACCAGTTCGTCCTGCTCGACGGGCCGGGGGGCGCGCTGGTCGAAGCGACGGCGCTGGCCGCAGGCGGCGGCGACGCGCACAGCTTCGAAAGCGTGCGCCAGCTCGAGGCGGTGATCTACGAAGCGCGCAGCGTGACCCGTGAGATCGCCGAGACGCCGTCGGTCGATTTCGCCGCGGGCCCGATCGCGCTGTCGGCGGCCGCGGAAGACCGCCAATCCGGCGCCGTCCATAGTCTGAAGCGGCCCGGCGCGCGGGCGATCGACGGGCTGATCAGCGGCGTGACCTACTACGCCGACGTGCTCGACGCCGATCGTCTGCGCTTGGCGACGACCGCCCAAGACGCCGCCGCCGACCGCTTCATCACGCTGGACGCGACCGGCGTCTCGGGCCTGCACGGCCTCGGCGCGATCCGGGTCGACCTCGCGCGCGACGACGCCGGCGCGACCCACCGTCTGGCGATCGACTTCAGCGAAACGCCGAGCGGGGCGGACGCGCACCGTCTGTTGTCTTCGAGCGGCCTGCCGCTCAACCTGCGCGCGACCGCCTCGGGCGACGGCCAAAGCTCGGTGTCCTTCACCACCGGAAGCGGCGCGCTGGTCGGCGACGTTTCAGTGAACCAAGGCGATCTGCGCCAGGTCGTGACGTCCGAGATCGACATCTTCGCCTCGGAAATCGCGGCGCGCGGCGACGTGACGGTCGGCTCGCGCGCGAAGACCGACGCCTTGGCCGACGGCGACGCGCTGTCGACGGCCTTGATCGCGACCGTCGGTTCGAACCATGTCGAGGCGGATGTCGACACCATCAGCCGGGTCGTGATCGGCGGCGTCGACCCGACCCGGTCGGACGCCGGCGCGATCGGCACGCGCATCGCCTCGGCCGGCGACGTGACCATCACCACCGACGCCGACACCGAAGCCTACGTCGCGACCGAGCGCGCGGCCGGCGGGCTGATCGGGGTCAACGTCGCGGGCGGCCGGCTGACGGTCGGCTACGCCAGCGACATCGTTTTGGGCGCGGGCGAGATCGCGGCGCCGGGCGATTTGACGGTGGCCGCGCGCGCCTCGACCGAAGGCCGCGCCACCACGCGCTCCGACACCGGCGGCTTGGTTCCGGTCGCGACCGCCTATGCGACCGTGAAGATCGAGGGCGGCGGCGCGAACGGCGCGCGGCTCGACATCGCGCGCGACGGCGCCATGCGCCTGAGCGGCGGCAAGGTGGCGCTGGCGGCCGAAACCCGCGAGCTGACCGCGAAGGCCAAGGCGCGCGCGGGCTCTTACGGCGTTATCGGCGGCGTGCGGGCGGAAGCCGACGTCGAGGCCGATGTCGAAAACACGGTTCGGCTGCGCTCGGGCGCCGAGGTTCAGGCCGACTCGGGGCTCGACATCACGGCGGCGTCCGACAAGGTCGCGACCAAAGCCGACGCCAACGCGACCTTGACAACCTTCATCATCTCGGCGGACGCGTTGGCCGACAACAGCACGCGGGTCGACGCCTTGGTGCAAGCCGACGACGGCGCGGCGACCATCGTGGCCCCGGGGGCCGACGCGGACGCGCTGACGGTCCGCGCGGACCGGGGCGAGGTGAACGCCGACGCCGACGCCAACCGGCGCGTGCCGACGATCAAGATCAAAATCAAGACGCCCTGGAAGACCTATAAGATCCGGATCGAACTGGCGGGCGGCAAGCGGGACAACGATACGAAGAAAAGCGGCGAAGAACAAATCGTCTGGAACGCCGACATCGCGGCGGCTCGGGGCGAAGCGCCGATCCTTTTGATCAACGAAAACCGCGAAATCGAACAGCTGAGCGGGTTTGTCGTCAATCAGGTGAGCGGGCGCGGCGCGACGCGGCTCGACGAGGGCGCGGCGTTCGAGGCGGGCGCGGACATTCAGGTCGAGCGCGTCTCGACCGGGTCGGAGAGCCGGGTGGTCTTCGAGGCCGAGACCATTTCGGGCTCGGGCGGCGAGGCGTCTTTGTCGCCGACGCTGGGGAGCGTCTACATCGTCAATCGCTCGGACCTGGATCTGATCGTCGAAACGCTCGACCTGGCCGACGACGACCCCGAGCTGACGATCGAGGCCGTCGGCGACTCGTCGCTGTCGTTCGCCGCGACGACGCGCGAGGTGCTGTCGACCGATCTGCTTATCCAGAACACCCACGCCGGCGCGGATCTGACGCTGGCCGGGACCATCGACAACGGCGTCGGGGCGACGCGGCTGATCACGGCCGGCGGGGCGATCCTGTCGAGCGGCTCGGGCCAGCGGCTCGAGACCAACACCCTGACCGTCGAGACCGGCGGCGCGGCGGGCGACGTCGGCGACGCGAGCGCCCGGCTGTCGATCGATCTGGTCTCGTCGGCGGACCGCGAGGCGGCGATCGACATTCAGGCCTCGGGCGCGATCTTCCTCGATCTCGGCGTGATCGCGCGCAAAGCCGGCGCCGCCGGCCCGATCGCGTTCGACGCGACGCGGATTTGGGCGGCCGGCGACGCGGCCGACCTGCGCCTGCGCACCGCGATCCACCAGCAGCCGGGAACCGCGAGCGGCCGGATCACCGGCGTCAACGTCGCCGCCCCGGGCCAACTCCAGGCGCCGACGGCCGCGCGCGGCGGCGGCGGCGACACGGCGGTGGCGCTCGACCTGTCCTTCGGCGCGCAGAGCGGCCTCGGCCTGCGCTCGAGCGGGATCGTGTCGATCGAGCGCGCGGACGCGGCGCTCGGAACCGACCCCGCGATCGACATCGACGCCGTCGTCAGCGCGCCGGCCCAGAGCGGCGCGGTCTATGTCGTGACCGACGGCGACGTCGCGCTCAGCGCCTTCGCCAGCGCCTTGCCGGTCGGCCAGGTGGTGTCGACCTTCGGCGACGTGACCTTGACCGCGGACGCGATCACCGACGCCGAAAGCGACGGGGCGGCGATCGAGCCCGGCGCCTGGTTCGACGGCGCGTACGGGCCGGCCGACGTCGTCGGCGGGGCGATCTCCCTCTTCGCCGGCGCCGGCGGCGTCGGCGCGGCGGCCCAGCATCTGGAGATCGACGCGGGCTATTCGGGCGCGGGGGCCGCGAGCGCGACCGCCGCGGGCTCGGTCTATCTCGCCGACACCTCCGGCGACTTCCTGGTCGCCTCGATCCGCGCCGAGGGCGCGACCCCCGAGACGGCGCGCGTGGTTCTGAACGCGCTTGACGGGTCGCTGCTCGGGCTGGGCGGCGAGGGCCCCTCGGTGACCGCGCATGCGATCGACTTGCGGGCCGCCGGCGCGGTCGGCTCGGCGACCGAGGCTTTCCTGGTCGACGCCGGCGTGCTCGCGGGCGGGACGCCGTCGGACGGGCAGGTCGGCGCCGAGGGCGTCGACGGCGTCCACCTCGCCGACAGCGACGGCGCCTTGCGCGTGCTGCAGGCGGTGTCGAGCGGCGGCGACGTGCGGCTGGTCACCCGCGATCTGGCCGCCGCCGAAGGCCAGGACGAAGACGTCGTGCTCCTCGGGTCGGGCGACAGCCACGCCGTGGAAGGCGGCGCGACGCGGATCGACGGCGGCCGGATCGAAGCGGCCGGCGCGGTCGTGGTGCGGGCCGGGGACGACGTGGTCTCCGAGGCCGGGACGCTGATCTCGGCCGGGCAGACCGTCGAGATCTACGGCGACGACGGGGACGCCGACGCCGGCTACGGCGCGCGCATCCTGTTGTCGGGGACCCTGCGCGCCGGGGCGGCCGCTTCGGGCGTGAAGTCCGTCGACCAGGCGGTTTCGGTGTTCGGCGGCGCCGACGCCGACCGGATCACCCTGTTCGAGACCACGCTCGAGGCTCAGACCAACGTCTACGGCTCGGCCAGCGCGATCGCCTCGACGACGGCCGACGGCCGCGACCGGTTAGAAGCCGTGCGGCTGCGCACGATCACGACCGAAAGCCGGTTGGCGGACGGCGCGACCCGCGTCGACCGGCTGCGTCTCGACGGCCAGTCGGGCGGCGACGACTACCGGGTCTACACCGCGGGCAGCCTCGCCGACGCGCCGCAAGACTACACGGTCGACGTGCTCGACAGCGGGCGCGCGGATGACGGGGCCGACACGTTGAGCGTGTTCGGCGCGAGCGACGCGGCCAGCGGCGCGGACCCCAACATCGCGACGACCCGCGGGGAAGCGGACGGGTCGGCCGGCGCGGGCGACGACGTCTTCCTGCTGCGGGCGGCGACCGCGCTGCCGGGCGAAGACCTCGACGGGGCGCGGATCGGCTATGTCGCGCTGCTGCACGGCTCGTTGACCGACACGCGGGCGGGGACCGACGCGTCCGGCCAAGCGATGGACGATCGCGGCCAGCCGATCCAGCGCCCGAGCGAGACGGCGCGGATCAACTACACCAGCGCGGTGAACGGCCGCCTGTCGGTTTTGGGTCTGGGCGGCGACGACTATTTCGCCAGCGACGACACGGTCGCCGCCACGACGCTCGACGGCGGCGCCGGCGCGGACGTGTTCCAGATCGGACAGCTCTACGCCTCGGCGCGGGACGCGGTCGCGGGCCTCGCCCCGTGGGACGCGTTCGCGACCACCGAAGTGAACATCGGCGTGGGGGTCGACGACGTCCAAACGGCGTATCTGAGCGCGGGCGCCTCGGCCCCGCTGTTGGCCAGCGGCGGCGACGGGAACGACGTGTTCTCGGTCTACGCCAACCAGGGCGTCACGCGGCTCGAGGGCGATGCGGGCGACGACGCGTTCAGCATCCGCGCCTTCGCGCTGACCAGCTCGGGCGAGATCACCCAGGAGATGACCGAGGTCGACGGCGGCGAGGGCGACGACCAGATCAGCTATCACCTGAACGCGCGGGTCTCGATCGAGGGCGGCGAGGGCTTCGACAGCCTGATCGTGATCGGCACCGAGGCCGACGACAATTTCGTGGTGACGGCGGACGGCGTCTACGGGGCGGGTCTGTCGGTCGAAATGTCGGGCACCGAAGAGATTCGCGAAATCGACGGTCTCGAGGGCGACGACACCTTCTTCGTTCTTGGCACGGCCTTCGGCTCGGCGACGCGGGTGATCGGCGGCCTCGGCTCCGACACCTTCAATGTGGGGTCGAACGTCACGGAAGAAATCATTTCGCAAAGCATGACCGGGGTCGGCCGCTCGATCGGGCACGCGACGCGATCGGACGACGCGGCCTGGTCGACCCTGCCGGTCGACGGGGTCGACGTGACCGTGGCCGCCGCCGGCCGGCAGGGCTTGGTGTCGATCGAAGCCAGCGACGGGGCCACCGTGGTCGACGAAGCGGCGGCCGACGGCGCGCAGTGGGACAGCGTGTCGGTCCGGCTGACCGCGCGCCCGACCGAAACGGTGTATGTGACGATCTCGGCGGGGCGTTCCTCGCAATCGGAAGCCGACCGCGGGGCGGAAAGCCTGCTTCTGTCGACAACCGATCCGCGCAGTCTCGGCGACCCGGCGGCCGGCTTCTTCGACACGGTCCTGGTCGACGGCGTCGCCGAGACCCGGCCGAACCACGACGTCGTGCTGGTTTTCACGCCCGAAGACTATGACGCCGCCCAGACGGTCTACGTGACCGCCGGGGACGACGCCGCCAGCGAGGGCGTCAAAGACGCGGCGCTGTTCGCGACGACGCAGAGCGCCGACGCCGCCTTCGACGGCGCGCCGGTCGATCTCGAGCTCGTGACGATCCTGGACGACGACCGCGCCGAGATCGTGATCGAAGAGTTGGACGCGTCGGGCGAGAGCGACGGGGAAACCCTGGTCCTCGAGGGCCGCAACGCGCTCGAGGCGGTGACCGACCAGTACCGCCTCAGGCTCGGGGCGCCGCTCGCGGCGGGCGAGATCGTGACCGTGACGATCGCCTACGACGATGCGCGCCTGTCGCTGTCGGACGCCGACGGGCGCTTGGTCGAGAACGGCGACGGCACCGCCACGCTGCGCTTCGAGCAAGGCGTCGCGGGCCGCGACGCCCATGACGCGGCGCTGGTGACCGTGGCCGCGATCGACGACGACGCGGCGCAGGGCGCGTCGTCGTCGGGGCTGATCCACACCTTTACGACCTCGCGGACGAGCGGGGCGTACTTCCTCAACCAAATGGTCGTCGACCCGCAGACCGGCGCGGCGACGCCGACGCAGAAACGGCTGGGCGTCGCGCTCCACGACAACGACGCGCCCCAGGTGCTGGCGCGCGAGACCGACGGCGGCCTCGTCGTCGTCGCGGACGGCCTCGACGCCGCGGGCCGGGCCCTCGGCGACGGCCGGACCGACAGCTACACGCTGCGCTTGAGCGCGCCCCCCGCCGAAACGGTCCGCCTCACATTCTCGGCGGACGGCGCGACGTCGATCGACCTGGCCGCCAGCAACGCGGCGGCGCGCGCCGCCGGCTTCGCGGGCGACCGCTTCGGCTACGTCGCGATCGGCGCGGCGGGGGCCGGGCTCAGCGTCGGCGACTTCGCGCTGACCGACGACGGCGCGGCGGCCCCGGCGCTCACCCGGCTCGACGGCGGATCGTTCCTGACCGACGGCTTCGAGGTGGGGCGGCGCGTCGCGCTGACCGACGCCGACGGCGCGCGCCTCGGCGCGTTGAAGATCCAGTCGATCAGCGCGGACGGCGCGCGGATCGTCTTCACCGACGAGATCGACCTTTCGAGGCGGACCGCCGGCGCGACCACGACGCTGATCGGGGCGACCCTGACGCGGCTCGCGGTCGAAACGGCCTTTACGCCGACCGCCGCCGAGGCGTCGGACAGCGACGCGGCGGACGCCTGGTGGCGCCCGGTCGAGGTCGTCGTCGCGGCGGATCCGTATTTCGAAGAGCCCGAAGAGCAGACCGCGACGCGGCGCTTCGCGCCGACCGCGCACTCGACCTCGGGCGTCCAGGGCCCGCTCGAGATCGTGGGCGGGTTCGAGACCCAGCGCACGCTGGTCAACGCGGTGATCCTGTCGGGCGAAGCGAACGCGGGGCTCGCGGTGGTCGAGGTCGACGGCGGCGACGAGACCAGCGTCGACGTGCTGAACGTGTACGACGACGGGAGCACGGCCGACCGCGCCGGCGTTCTGACCGCCACCACGCTCAGCGGGCTCGGCATGGGCGGCGATTTCACGCTGTCCGACCCGGCTCAGGGGGCCGTCCGCACCATCCCGGGCGGGATCACCTTCGGCGCGGCCGACGATCCGGAGACCGACGCCGACGAGACTCGCACCACCATCGAGGTGCTGAACCTGTTCCTCGGCCAGGGCAACGACCAGCTGACCGTCGAAGGCGCGCTGAAGAACGCCGACGGCGCTTTCGGCGCCTTGACGGTCCTGCACGGCGGCGGCGGCTCGGACCGGTTCACGGTGACGGGCGGCGGCGGGGTCGACGCGCCGCTGGTGATCTTCGGCGACACCAGCCAGGACGGTTCGTGGTACACGGGCGCGCCCGGCCAGGCTGATCGGATCACGGTCGCAGGAGCCGACGGCGCGCCGCGTCGCGCGCCGTCGGGCGCCGCCGCGGGCGCCGCCGGCGCCGCCGAGATAGACGCCCGCGCCCAGTTAGCCGCCGAAG
Organism: uncultured Neomegalonema sp.; assembly: GCA_964491865.1. Lineage (GTDB taxonomy): Bacteria > Pseudomonadota > Alphaproteobacteria > Rhodobacterales > Rhodobacteraceae > JBCBRF01. Next base: position 29,914 of record CAZBIG010000001.1, read on the forward strand.
CCGCGGCGGGCCGCGCCCCAGCGGACGGCCGGTCGGTGTACGCCGGGGCGGGCGACGACACGGTCTTCGGATCGTTCGCGGCGGACCAAATCGCCGGCGGCTCGGGCGACGACGTCATCATCGGCGACGGCGACGGATCAGGCGACCGGGCCGCGCTCGGCGGCGACGACCACATCTACGGCGACGGCGGCTTCAATCTCGACCTGTTCGGGCGCGCGCTCAGCGTGGCCGACATGGACGCCGAGGCGGCGACGGCGGGCGACGCCCTGACGGCGGGGGCCGACCGGATCGACGCCGGGGCCGGCGCCGACATCGTCCATGCGGACTACGGCGTCGTCGACCTGGCGCAGGCGGGCGACCGCGACGCCGACCGGCTGCGGCTGCTCGGGACGGGCGACGTCGTCCGCGTCGAAAGCGTCGGACTGGACCGGCCGGGCGGGAACGACACGGTGCTCGGCGGCGCCGGGGACGACTGGGTTTTGGCCGGGGCGGGAAGCGACACGGTCGAGACCGGCGACGGCGACGACATTGCGATCGGCGGTCACGGGCGCCTGGTCTGGGCGGCGCGCGAGACGATCGCCGAGACGATCGGCGCGGCCAGCGGCGCCGATCAGCTGCGCCTGGGCGGCGGCGACGACTGGGCGCTCGGCGGCGCCGGGGCCGACCGGATCGACGCCGGCGCCGGCGACGACGTCGCGATCGGCGACGGCGGCCGGATCTTCGGGATCGCGGGCGCCGCCTCGGCCGAGGCCGTCGGCGCGGCCGGGGCCGACGACACGCTGCTGGGCGGGGACGGCGCGGACCGGCTGATCGGCGGCGCCGGGGCCGACCGGATCGACGCCGGCGCCGGCGCGGACGTCGCGCTCGGCGATCTCGGCCGGATCGATCAGAGCGGCGGCCGGACGATCGCCGGCACGCTCGACGCCGCGCTGGCCGGCGCGCTGGCGTCGATCGGCGCCGCCGCCACCGTGATCGGCGGCGACGGCGCCGATTGGCTGATCGGCGGCGTCGCGGGCGACAGCATCGACGGCGGGGCCGGAGCCGACATCGCGATCGGCGACTTCGGCTTGATCGACGGCGAGCTCGGCGGCGCCGGCCGTCTCGAGGCGGTCGCGCGCGCCGATGTCGACGCGGGCGGCGACGACACGATCGCCGCGGGGCTCGGCGACGATCTGGCCTTCGGCGGCTCTGGGGCCGATCAGCTGATCGGGTCGGACGGGGCCGACGCGCTGATCGGCGACGACGGCGCCGCGATGTTCGCCCGATACGGCGCAAGCCAAGTCTCGGCGCGGTTCTCGAGCTTCGAAGGCGCGTTCGGCGGCGACGACCGCATCGACGGCGGGGCCGGCGACGATCTGGCGATCGGCGGCGCGGGCGCGGACCGGATCGACGGGCGGGACGGCGACGACCGGCTGCTCGGCGACGCGGCGACGGCGCGGTTCGATCGGAACGGCGACCTCGCCGTCGAGACCGAGGCCGCGCCGGGTCAGGCCGGGGCCGATACCGTATATGGCGGGGACGGCGACGATCTGGCCGTCGGCGGCGACGGGGGCGACAGCCTGTCGGGCGGCGCCGGCGACAACGCGCTCGTCGGCGACGGCGCCATGGCGGCGTTCGAGCGCGGGCTGGGCTGGACCGCGATCATCGCGACCGAGACCGGCGCGGGCGGAGACGACCGCTTGTCGGCGTCCGATGGCGCGGACGTGCTGATCGGCGGGGTCGGCGCCGACATGCTCGACGCGGGCGGCGGCGACAATTTCTTGATCGGCGACGTCGGCCAACTCGAGCAGACCGCGGGCGCGACCCGTCTTTCGGGCGGCGACAGCGCCGACGGGCGCGACGGCGCCGACACGCTGGTGGCCGGATCGGGCGCCGACGCGATGATCGGCGGCGGCGGCGGCGACCGGATCGACGGCGGACGCGGCGACAACGTCGTTCTCGGCGACCAAGGGCGGCTCGACCTGTCCGACGGGCGTCTGATGATGGCGGCGACCAGCGCCTCCGCGGCCGGCGGGGCCGACACGGTCAACGGCGGCGCCGGCCGCGACATCGTGCTCGGCGGCGAGGGATCGGACATGGTGATCGCCGGCGACGATCGCGGCGGCGTCGAGGCGCGCGACGTGCTGATCGGCGACGGCGGCTATGTCGAAGCCGACGCGTCCGGCGCGGCGCGCCGCGCCGAAGCGGTCGCGGGCGGCGGCGCCGGCGACGACATGCTGGTGGCGGGCGACGGCGGCGGTCTGCTGATCGGCGGGGCCGGCGCGGACACTCTGGCCGGCGGGGCCGGCGCCGACACCTTGGTCGGCGACTTCGCCACCGCCCGGCGCGACGCGTCGGGCGGCGCCGAGATCGTCAGCGAGGACGCCAAACGCATCGCGCC
>CAZBIG010000001.1:32303-32978 GCA_964491865.1 uncultured Neomegalonema sp.
TCGGTTGAGCGCCGGGGGCGGCGACGACGTGGCGATCGGCGGGGCCGGCGCCGCAGCGATAGCCGGCGGCGCCGGCGACGACCAGATACAGGGCGACAGCGGCCGCGTCCGGCGAGAGGCGACGGGCGCCGCGACCCTCGACGGCGCCGAAGCCAACGGTTTCGGCGCGGGCGACACGCTCGCCGGCGGCGACGGCGCGGATCTGATCCTCGGCGGCGCGGGCGACGACGCGATCGCGGCGGGCGCGGGCGACGACGCGGCGATCGGCGATCTCGGAACGCTGACGCGCGCCGCGGACGGCGCGCTGACGGCGACGAGCGCCGCCGCCGGGGCCGCCGGCGCCGACCTCATGAGCATGGGCGCCGGAGACGACCTCGCCCTGGGCGGTCTCGGCGGCGACTCGATCACCGGCGGCGCCGGCGCGGACCGTCTGTTCGGCGACGCCGGCCAAGTCGACGCCGACGGCTTCGAGCTCGCGGCGGGCGTCGGCGGCGCCGACACCCTGCGGCTCGGCGACGGCGACGACTTCGGCCATGGCGGCGCCGGGGCCGACGTGATCGCCGGGGACGCCGGGAACGACCGGGTGATCGGCGGCGACGGCGACGACGCGCTGTTCGGCGGCGGCGGCGCGGCGGTCTTCGGGCCGGACGGCTCCCTCGCCTCCGCCGCCGCGAC
>CAZBIG010000002.1:0-30717 GCA_964491865.1 uncultured Neomegalonema sp.
CGCGCCCCGGTCGCCGGGGCGAGCCTGGAGCGCGCGCGGCGAATCCGGTATGCGGTCGGGGCCGCGACCACGGGGGGGAACGCCATGCTCGGCATTTTGCTGTCGCTGATCCTGCTGATGTTTTTGGCCTATCGCGGGGTCAGCGTGCTGATCCTCGCGCCCGTGCTTTCGCTGTTGGCCGTGCTGCTGGCCGCCGGCGGCCCCCTGCTCGGCACGCTGACCCAAGTCTACATGCCGGCGCTCGGCGACTATCTGGTGCGGTTCTTCCCGCTGTTCCTGCTCGGCGCGATCTTCGGCGCGCTGATGCGGGCCTCGGGCGCGGCCGAAAGCCTGGCCCGCGCGATCGCCGACCGCATCGGCCCCGAGCGCGCCGCGATCGCGGTGGTCGGGGCCTGCGCGGTCCTCACCTATGGCGGGGTGTCGCTGTTCGTGGTCGCCTTCGCGGTCTACCCGATCGGCGCGAGCCTGTTCGTCGCCGCCGACCGGCCCAAACGTTTTTTGCCCGCGGCGATCGCGCTCGGGGCCTTCACCTTCACGATGACGGCCCTGCCCGGCAGCCCGCAGATCCAGAACGCGATCCCCGCGCCTTATTTCGGCACCGACAGCTTCGCCGCGCCGCTGCACGGCCTGGTCGCGGCCGCGATCATCGTCGCCTTCGGCCTGTGGTGGCTGCAGCGGCGCATGGGGGCCGCGGCCGCCGCCGGCGAGGGCTATGGCGAGGTCGACGATTTCTCGCGCGCCGCCGACCAAACCGACCAAGCGCGGGCCGCCGACCTGCCGCCCGTCTGGGCCGCGCTCGCGCCCATCGTCCTGGTGATCGGCGTCAATTTCCTGATGTCGCGCTTCGTGCTGCCCGCGCTCGACACCGGCTATCTGTCCGACGCCGCCTATGGCGAGACCGATCTCGACGCCGTGCGCGGGATCTGGTCGCTGATCGTGGCGCTGGTGGCCGCGATCCTGGCGACCATCGCGCTCAACTTTCGCCGGCTCGACAATCTGAACGCCACCGTCACCGACGGCGTGGGCGCCTCGTTCCTGCCGATCTTCAACACCTCGAGCGAGGTCGGCTACGGCACGGTCATCGCCTCGCTGCCGGCCTTCGCCACGATCCGCGACGCGATCGTGAACGTCGCCCCCGGGGCGCCGCTGATCTCCGAAGCGATCGCGGTGAACGTGCTGGCCGGGATCACGGGCTCGGCCTCGGGCGGCATGAGCATCGCGCTCGAAGCGCTCGGCGAGACCTATCTGCGCCTGGCCGAAGCCGCGAACGTGTCGCCGGAGTTGCTGCACCGGGTGGCCGCGCTGTCCTCCGGCGGCTTCGACGTGCTGCCGCACAACGGCGCGGTCATCACGCTGCTGGCGATCACCGGGCTGACGCATGTGAAAAGCTATTTCGACATCTTCATGGTCGCGGTGGCGGGTCCGCTTCTGGGGCTGCTGGCGGTGCTCGCGATGTCGCTGCTCGGATGATCGGGGCGCTCGACGCGGCCTATGCGACCGGGCCCGACGGCGTGGAGCGGGGCCTGGCCGCGCTCGCCGTCGCGACGTCTTGGTCCGACCCGGGGCCGTTTCGGGTGACGCTGTCCGCGCCGCTTCGGCCCGAACCCTACGCCCCCGGCGCGTTCTATCGGCGAGAGCTGCCGCTGCTGCGGGCGGTCCTCGACGCGGCGAGGACCGAGCGGGCCGTCCCGCCCGCCGCGATCCTGCTGGTCGACGGCTACGCCGTGCTCGACCGGTCCGGCTCGCCCGGCCTCGGCGCGCGGCTCTTCGAGGCGATCGAGGGCCGCGCGGCCGTGATCGGCGTGGCGAAAACGCCGCTGCGCGGCGACGATCTGTCGATCGCGATCCGCCGCGGCCGCAGCGCGACGCCCTTATACGTGACCGCGATCGGCATCGACCCGGCCGAAGCCGCCGCCGGGGTCTCGGCGCTCGCGGGGGGCGGCCGGATCCCCGAGCTGGCCAAGGCGGCCGACCGCGCCGCGCGAGACGCGATCGACCAAGTCTGAACGCGCGCCGCTCAGGCGGCGGGGGCCGTCGGGGCCAGCCGAGGCCCCCGCCGCACCGCCTCGACCCGCCGCGCAAGCCCGTCCGGCCCGGTCTCGACGAACACGCCGCACACGGTCCCGTCTCCCTTGGCGGGCTCGGCGCGATTGGCCAGCCCGACGACGAACCTCTTGAGCGGCTCGACCTTGTCCATGCCGATCACGCTGTCATACACGCCGCACATGCCTGCGTCGGTCTGATACGCGGTCCCCCGGTTCAGGATCTGAGCGTCCGCGGTCGGCACATGCGTGTGGGTTCCGACCACCAGGCTCGCCCGGCCATCGCACCAATGGCCCATCGCCATCTTTTCGGACGTCGCTTCGGCGTGCATGTCGATCACCGCCGCTTGGACCGCCTCGCCCAGACGGTGCGCGGACAAGAGCTTGTCGACCGCCGAAAACGGGTCGTCATGCGGGTTCATGAAGATCCGGCCGAGAACGTTGGCGACCAGCACGCGCGCGCCCGCCGCCGCGCGCCCGTCAGGGACCGTAAAGACGTGCGCGCCCCGCCCGGCGGTCCGCGGCCAATTGATCGGGCGCAGGATCCGCGGATCCTCGTCGAGCCGCGCCATGATCTCGCGCTGGTCGAACGCGTGGTTGCCCAGCGTCAGCACGTCCGCGCCCGCGTCGAACAGCTCGTCGGCAATTTTTGAGGTCAACCCATAGCCCGCCGCGGCGTTCTCGGCGTTGACGATCACAAAGTCGAGCGACAGCTCGGCGCGGAGCACGGGAATGGCGGCCTGCGCCGCGTCGCGGCCGGGGCGGCCGACCAAGTCGCCTAGGAAGAGAATGCGCATGACGGGCAATTAGCCGCTCGCGACCGGGCGTCCAAGCCTCGCCTGACGCCCGCGCCGCTCAAAGGCCGAACAGCGCCTCCTCGGTCACGACCGCGTCCAACGGCTGATCGGTCGGCTCTCGCGGGACGGCGTCGACCCGCTGCGCGCCATAGGCCAGGCCGACGGCCCGGGTCGGCCGCACGCCCCGCAAACGCTCGAGCGTGCGGTCGTAGAATCCGCCGCCATAGCCGAGCCGGTAGAGCGCCCGGTCGAACGCCAACAGCGGCGCGATCAGCAGCTCGGGCTCGACCCAGTCGCCCTCCGCGGGGATCTCGGCCCCGAAAGGACCCGGAACCATCGCGCTGTCCGGCGTCCAGGATTTGAAGCGCAAGGGACGCGCCGGCCCGTCGATCACCGGCACGCAGAGCGTCGCCCCGCGGTCGATCAGCGCCCGCATCAGGGGCGTCGGGTCGATTTCGGTGCGGATCGGGCGATACCCGGAGACGACCGCCCCGGCGGCGACCGGGACGGCGCGCAAAAACCGTTCGGCGGCCGTCCGGGCGGCGGCGTCGCCGCCCGCGGCGTACGCGGCTTTGCGCGCGGCGAACGCCGCGGTCCGGGCGGCCGCTTTCAACTCGGACGTCGGCACGGGGTCGGTCATGCGGCCTGCCTCAAGATCGCGCGCGGACGCTGTCGCGCCCCCTGATGCGCGCTCAGGCCGCCCGGCGCAAGAACCGCCCGACCACCTCAGCCGTCCGAACCGCCGCGGACCGCCACCACCGTAATCGACAGCGGGATCTCGAGCGACACCCAGGATCCGCTCGCGTCCGCCGCCGCGCCGACGCCCCAGTCGAGGCGGTTGAGCGTCGTCGCCCCGCTCATCTCGGCGCGGTCCCCGTCGATCCGAACCGTGAAGGGCAAGGCGACCGGCTTGGTCTCGCCCCGCAACGTGAGTCGTCCCTCGGCGCGGTACGCGTTCTCGCCCTCCGCGCGCGTGAACCGGTCCGCCTCGAACACCGCCTGCGGATGCGCGCCGGCGTCGAACCAGTCCTTCTCGGGCAATGTCGCGTCGATCTGAGCGTCGCCGGTGCGCGCCGAGGCGACGTCGACCGTCACCCGCGCCGACGCCTGGTCGAGCGCGTCCGGATCGAACCGGATCTCGGCCGACCACGCTTTGAAAGCGCCCTCGAAGGCCGCGCCGCTGTTCTCGCCTGAGAACGCGATTGCGCTTTCTTCAGCGATCGGCCGCCACAGGGTCGGATCCGCCGCGGCCTCGGGGTCCGACGCCGCCACCGCGGCCGGCGCCTCGGCGCTCGCCGCCGCCTTGCGTTCTTCGCCGATGTAAAGCGCCGCGGTCGCCGCCCCGGCCAGCCCGACCAGCGCCGCCGCGGCCGCGATCCGGCCGAAGCCGTAGTTGGCGCCCGGCGCGGACAGCGCGCGGCCGTTCCGCGGCGACACCCCCGGAACCATGCGCGCCAGCACCGCGTCGCGATCGACCAAATGATGCTTCAGCGCCGCGCCGACATGCACCAGCAGCATCAGCACCGTGCCCATCGCCAAGGTCCAATGCGCGTTCTTGAACGCGCCCGAGACCGCGCGCTTCGTCTCGTCGGGCAAATCGACCAGACCGGGCAAATGCGGCACGGCGAACAGACCGAAATAGAAGGTCTTGAGGCTGCCGAACTCGACGCTGCTCGACACCATCGCCCAGCCGGTCAGCGGCAGCGCCAGCATGGCCCCGTAAAAGAGCACATGGCTGACGGCCGCGCCGGCGCGCTCGAGCGGCCCCATGGACGCCGGCAAAGGCGGGGCCGGATGCAAAATGCGCCAGGCGATCCGGATCACGGTGAGGCCCAGCACCGTCAGCCCGACGGATTTGTGGATCTGGATCTGCTCGGACGCCCACCGACGCGTTTCGGCGTCGTCGCTGCCGAGCGCCGACCCGGCCAGAAAACCGATCACGATCTGGTAGAAAATGAAGGCCGCGATCAGCCAGTGCAGGGCGACGGCGACGCGCGTGTAGCGCGCGGTTTCAGCCGAGACGGCGCTCAACATGCGCCTGGCGCTTGCGCGCTCCGCCTTTAATGCTGCGCGGGCGCTCGCCGGGGGCGCGGTGGGGGGTTGGCCGTTGCGTCGCGGCCTCGCCTCGCCGATTTACTCGGCCTTCACGAATTCGGCTTCGATCAGGACCTGAACACTGCTGCCGACGATCTGGTTCCCGCCCTCGCCGAGCGTGTTCGACAAATGCGTCAGACCCCACTCGGTGCGGTCCAGCGCGCCGACCGCCGAAAAGCCGACCGCGGGCTTTTTGGCGAACGGATGTTGCTCGAGCGCGCTGTTCAGGGTGACGTCCAGCGTGACGGGCTTGGTGACGCCCAGCATCGTCAGATCGCCGGTGACTTTCGCCGTGTTGTCGCCGGTCGGCTCGACGCTGGTCGAGGTGAAGGTGATGGCCGGGAACGCGCCCGCGTTCAAAAACTTCGCGTCGTTGGCCACTTCGCCGTCAAAGTCTTTTTCGCCCGGATAGTCGGTCTCGACCGAGGTCGGGTCGATCGTCGCCGTCACCGAGCTGTTCGCCGGGTTCTCAGTGTCGAGCGTCAGGGCGATGTCGAACTGCGTGAACCGCGCGGTGTAGTTCGACAGGCCGAGATGCGAGATTTTCCAGGTGACCGAGGCGTGCGTCGGGTCGAGCGCGTAGGCGCCGCTCGGGATCGGCAGCTCTTGGGCCTGCGCCGAGACCGGCAGGACGGATCCGAGCGCCAACGGGGCCGCGATCAGAGCGGCGAGGATCGACTTTGACTGAAGCATGAAACGGGTCCTCTTCTGCGCGCGGCGCCGGCTGAAGATCTCGAGCGCGCGCCGCGTGGTGTGGGCTGAGGCGCCGCTGTCGCGCGCGCCGACGATCAGCGCCTGAGCGCCACGCCGGGAGATGAGGCGTTTGGCGGGGGATGCCAACATCCCGCTCAGCGCCAAAGCGTTTCCATACGAGAACCAGACAGGGCGCGCGGCGCCGCGGCCTCAGCCCCGACCGCGCCGCGTCATCCGGCGGTTTTCACGAGCACGCGCTGATCCCCCTTGGCGCGCATGAACAGCGTGGGACAGGCTTCGCAAATGCTCGCGAGCGCGCTGGCGTCGAAGGGCTTGCCGACGAAGAATTGCGCCCCCGCCGCGAAGGCCGCCGCGCGGTCGCGGGTGTCGAGCGACCCGCTGCACACCCCCCGGGCGGCCCCGGCCAGGGCCGGCGTCTCCCACAGGCGGCGCAGGATTTCGAGACCGTCCATGCCCGGCAAGTTCAGATCGGCGATCACGAGGTCCGCGGGCGGCTGCGCGGCGCGCTCTTGCGCCTTGGCCCATTCAAAGAAGCGCGCGCCGTCTTCGAAACGTTCGAAGCTGAGCGCCACCTTCGCGCGCCGAAGCAACAGATCCGTCAGGAAAAACTCGTCGTCGCAATCGTCGATATACGCCACCCGGGCGGGACGTTCGGCGTCCGCCAGGGGCTCGGGAGCGGGAGGCGAAGCGTCTGTCATTCTGCAGCCTTGGAGGGAATCGCCGCCGACGGCAACTCTATCACGAAGGCCGCGCCGCCGAGCGCCCCGTCCTCGCACCAGATCCGCCCGCCATACTGCATGACGATCCGAGCGCAGATCCACAGCCCAAGGCCGGTTCCGCGCCCGCCTTCCGAACGGCGATGAAAGGCCTCGAACAGGCGGCCCCGCTCCGCTTCGGGCACGCCGACGCCGTCGTCTTCGATGCGCAACACGACCTTGGCGTCTTCGACCTCGCCCGAGATCCGGATCCGGCTCAGCTTTGGGCCGCCATGGAGCAGCGCGTTCGACAGCAGGTTCTGCAACAACTGCCGAAAATGAAAGCCGGCCCCGAACACCTGCGGCATCGGCGTCCAGTCGACGCGCGCGCCGCTCTCGGCGAACCGCAGCGCCAACGCCTCCTTCGCCTCTTCGATCACCAGGTCGAGATCGATCGCTTCCTGGCTGCGCTCGCCGTCGACCCGGGCGTAGGAGACGAGATCGGTGACAAGCTGCGACAGGCGGACGCTGTTTTTGTGGATCCGGCGCAGCGCCTGGCTGCGCTCGGCCGCGGACAGCGCCTCCTCGCTGTCGAGCAGCACCTCGCTGAGCGCCGCGATCAGCCGCACCGGCTCTTTCAGCTCGTGCGACGCCGCGTAGGAAAAGCGCTCCAGCTCGCTGTTCGAGCGCAGCAGCTCCTCCTGGCGGCGCGCTTGCTCGGTAATGTCCTGAAACGCGCCGAACAGCCCGACCAGCCGGCCCGCCGCGTCGGTTTGCACTTGGGCGATCGCCCGCGACAGCCGGATCGCGCCGTCGCCGCGAACCACCCGGGCCACCAGATCATAGTCCCGCTTCTCGCGCAGCGCCGCGTCGAGCGTGGCGCGAACGCGCGCGCGGTCGTCGGGGTGATAGTACTCGACCGCGGCGTCGAGCGTCGGCGGCCCCGTCCGCGGATCGAGGCCGTGGATCTCGAAAATCTGATCCGACCAATCCAGCGTCCCTTCGTCGGCGTCGTAGCGCCAATAGCCGACGCGGGTCAGCTTTTGCGCAGCCGCCATCAACGCGTTGCGCGCGTCCGCTTCGCGCGCGGCGCGCCGGCTCTCGGTCACGTCCTCGATCACGCCGATGAACCGGGTCGGGCGTCCGTCGCGACCGACCGAGGCGGCGCCCCGGGCGCGCGCGGTCGCGGCCGCGCCGTCGTCGCGGCGCATCTGGAATTCGAGATCGCAGTCCCCCACGCCCGCGATTTGCGCGTCGATCGCCTGGCGCACGCGGTCTCGATCGGCCGCGTCGATCCGGTCGAAAAACGCGCCGACGCCGACCGGCCGATAATTCTCGGGCAATCCCAACAGCTCGTTGACCCGGGCCGACCAGTAGAGCTCGTCCGTCGCGAGGTCCCAGTCCCACAGCCCGATGCGTCCGGCTTCGACCGCGAGCGAGAACTGCTCCTCGCGCTCGCGCAAGGCCTCGAGCGCGGCGGCTTCGGCGCTGACGTCAAGCTCGACCGACAAGACCGCCGGGCCTTGAGCGTCCGGATCGTCGAGCAACGCGCGGTTCACCCGCAGGGTCTTTTCCACCCCGTCGGCCGTGCGGATCCGGTGCAGGCGATCGCGGCTCTCGGTTCTGTCGCGCAGCGTCTCGGCGTCGGCGGCTTCGATCTCGGCCGCCGCTTCAGCGTCGATCAAATCCGACAGCCGGGCCCCGATCGCGCGCGCGGCGTCGACGCCGAGGTTCTCGCAGGCGCGCGGCGAAATCGAGCGGATGACGCCGGTCATGTCGCGCGCCGTCACGCCCGCCGGCAGGGCCGCGATCAGCCGCTCGAGCGCCTCGCGCGCGCGCACCAAGCCGGTCGTCTCGGACAGCGCCACCACCGCGCCCAGCAGACGTCCGCGCGGATCTTCGTACGGGGCGGCGCGAGCGGCCCAGGATCTTCCCTGGGCCTGGATCGCGGTCTCGGCGACCGTGCGCGCCGACATCGCCTGCCGGACCAGCGGCTCGAGCGACGGCAGTCCGCGCGCGCCGGCGTAGGCGCCGAGCGGCGCCCGCCCGGTCTCGAGGTTGATCGAAAACAGCTGTTCGGCCTCGGCCGAACACCGCCGCACCCTCAACTCGCTGTCGACCACCAGCACGGGCGACGCCACATTGGTCAGGATGCTGTCGAGGTCCTGATTGGCCTGGGCCAGCTCTTGGCTTTTGATCACCAACTCTTCGTTGACGGTCGTCAACTCTTCGTTGGTCGACTCCATTTCCTCGTTAGAGGTCTCGAGCTCCTCGTTCGTCGACTGGAGCTCTTCGTTTGAAGATTGCAGTTCCTCGACAAAGGCCTGAAGCTCTTCGTTCGCGGTCTCCTGCGCTTCCACCACCGACTGCAGGTTCTCGCGCGTGGCGGCCAGTTCGCGCTCGAGTTCGGCGACCCGCCCGTCGTCGCTGCGTCCGCCGCTCGGGCCCGGCGCGAACGGGCGGCCTTTCGACTTACGGCGGAACACGACCAGGAACAGCCCCTCGCCGTCAGAGGAGCGGTCGATCGGATAGACTTCGAGTTGGTCGATCGACACCACGTCGTCCGACGCGTCGCGCGCGACGCCGGTGCGCCGATCGCCGCGATGATCCGCGAGACGGACGAGCGACCGGATCTCCTGGCGGAAGGCCGGGGCGACCAGGCTGTCGACCGCGGCGCGGGTCTCGCCCTCGGCCGGGATCAGATAGCGTTGCAGATCGCCGTAATTGCGCCGGATCAGCAAGTCTCGGGTGACCAACAGCGCGTTCGGCCCGACGGACCGGGCCAAGCCGTCGAACATCGCGTAGGCGGCTTGAGCTTCGCGCCGATCCGCTTCCACCGCCACGCGCACCCGCTGCGTGTCCCGCCGAGACACCGCGTCGATCCGCGTGGCGCCTTGACTTTGGTTCGCATGGCGCCGCCGGAACATCCGCGAGCTGCCAAAGGCGGGGCGGAACAGGTCTTCCTGGGCGCCGACGGTCTCGGACTTTCCCAAGAACAACAGACCGTTCGGCCGCAGCGCGTAATGGAACCGGCGCAGCACCGAGGCTTGCGTCGCCGGCTGGAAATAAATCAGCAGGTTGCGACAGGTCACCAAATCCAAGTTTAAGAAAGGCGGATCCTGGCACACGTTGTGCGACGAAAAAACGATCAGATCCCGCAAGGTTTTGCTGATCACAAAACTCTCGTCGCGCACCTGAAAATAAGAATTTCGGAAATGTTCAGGCACCATCGCGACTTGATCAGCGGTGAATTGGCCGCGCCGCGCCTTGTCCAGGGCGCGTTCGTCGATGTCGGTGGCGAAAATCTGAAAGCCCCGCTGCTTCAGACGGCCGACCCCGCCCAAAGCCTCGGCCATCATCATCGCGACCGAGTAGGCCTCCTCGCCGGTGGCGCAGCCGGCGGTCCAGATCCGGACCGGCGCGGCGGTCTCGCGTTCGCCGATCAACGCGGCGATGGCTTTGTCGAGCGCTGCGAACTCTTCGGGATCTCGGAAGAACGAGGTGACCGAGATCATGAAATCTTGGAACAACGCGTCGATGGCCAGCGGATCGTCGGCCAAGATGTCGGCGTAGTCGGACAGCGCCGAGACCCCGCGCGCGATCATCAGCCGGTCGATCCGGCGGATCAGCGTGGCGGGCTTGTACTGGCGAAAATCGACGCCGTGTCGGGTGCGAAGCATCCCGAGCACCCGTCCGAACGCGTCGGTTTGCCCAGCCTCGACCTGAAGCCCCGACAGGTTGCGCGGGCGGCGAATGATGTCGGCGAATTTCTCGCCGATCTCGCGCGGGCTGAGGACGAGATCGATGCACCCGGTCGCGATGGCGGCCGTGATCATCCCGTTATACTTGGCGGTCTCCTCGGACTGGGCGATGGTGACGCCCCCCGCCGCGTGAATGAGCTGCACGCCATGCGCGCCGTCAGTGCCCGTGCCCGACAGCACGACCCCGACCGCCCGATCGCCGATCTGTTCGGCGAGCGACCGGAAAAAACGATCGACCGACGGTTTCGGCGCGCCAGCCGCCTGGCTCGGCTCGAGCAGACGCAACGCGTCGCCTTGCACCACCACGTCGCGGTTCGGCGGCGTCACATAGACCATGTTCGCTTCGGGCCGCACGTCGTCGGCCACGTCGATCACCCGCAGATGCGAGTCGCGACCGATCAACTCGGCGAGCATGCTGCGATGCTGGGGCGCTAGATGTTGGACGATGATGTAGGCGGCGTTCGCGTCGACGGGCAGCGTCGAGATCAGCGTGCGGAGCGCCTCAAGCCCGCCGGCCGAGGCCCCGACGCCGACCCAGACGAGCCCGCTCGCCGCCTCGTCGATCGCCGCCGCCCCGGTCGCGGGCGCGATCGAGCCCGGCGCGCCCGCCGACGGCGCCGCGCCCCCCGCCGCGCCGGAGGGTTGATCCGTCGCGCCGCCCGCTTGCGGCGGCGCCGCCCGCTCGTCTTCGATCATGGGGCCCCGCTCGCCCGCGTTTCGCTCGCGACCCGCGGCTCGACGTGGTTTTGAAACGCTTTGGCTACCTGAGACATCAGGCGTAGGGTGGAAATCCGGCGCGCTCAACCGCGCGAAGCGGCGCAGCCGGTCCTGGTCGCCGACGCCCGTCGCGGGGCTGGCGCGTCCCGCGGTCCGCGCCCGCGCGGATCGCCCTGAACCGAGGAAACGCCGGTGCGCGACAAAATTCTCTCCGCCCCCGACGCCGCCCGACTGGTCCGCGCCGGCGACGTGGTCACGACATCGGGCTTTGTGGGCATCGGCGTGCCCGACGCCCTGCTGGCGGCGATCGAAGCGCGCTTTCTCGAGACCGGCGAGCCGCGGGGCCTGGGCTTGTTCTTCGCCGCCGGCCAGGGCGACGGCAAAGAACGGGGCCTGAACCGGCTCGGCCATGACGGGCTGTTGGCGCGGGTCGTGGGCGGGCACTGGGGGCTGATCCCAAAGGTCGGTCAACTGGCGCTCGAAGGGCGGATCGAAGCCTGGAACCTGCCCCAGGGGGTCATCAGCCATCTTTATCGCGACATCGCCGCCGGCCGCCCCGGCCAGGTGACCAAGGTCGGGCTCGGCTCGTTCGTCGACCCCCGCCTCGAGGGCGGCAAGATCAACGCCGCCACCACCGAGGACATGGTGCAGCTGATCGAGATCGCGGGCGAAGAGCATTTGTTCTACCCGGCGCCCAAACTCGACGTCGCGCTGCTGCGCGGCACCACCGCCGACAAGGTCGGCAACGTCACGCTCGAACGCGAAGCGCTGATCCTCGACAATCTGGCGCAAGCGATGGCGGTGAAGAATTCAGGCGGCGTCGTGATCGTCCAGGTCGAACGCGTCGCCGCGCCGCGCAGCCTGAACCCGCGCGACGTGGTGATCCCGGGCGCTTTGGTCGACGCGGTGGTCGTCGCGCCGCCCGAGCATCACATGCAAACCTACGCGACCGCCTATTCCCACACCTTCACCGGACGCTTCCGCGCGCCGGCCGACGCGATCGCGCCCGCCCCGCTCGACGCGCGCAAGATCATCGCGCGCCGCACCGCGTTCGAACTGCCGGTGAACGGCGTCGTCAATCTCGGGATCGGCATGCCCGAGGGCGTGGCCGGCGTCGCCGGAGAGGAAGGCCTTCTCGAGCACATCACGCTGACCGCCGAGCCGGGCGTGATCGGCGGACAACCCGCCTCCGGCCTCGATTTCGGCGCTGCGGTGAACACCGACGCGGTGATCGCGCAGAACCAGCAATTCGTCTTCTACGCCGGCGGCGGGCTGGATCTGGCCTGCCTCGGAATGGCCGAGGCCGATCGCCAGGGCAATGTGAACGTCTCGCGCTTCGGGCCGAAGCTGGCGGGCGCGGGCGGCTTCATCAACATCTCGCAAGCCGCGCGACGGCTGGTGTTTTGCGGATCGTTCTGCGCGGGCGGGCTGAAAATCGAGACCGGCGACGGGCGGCTGAATATCTGCGACGAAGGCCGGGTCCAGAAGTTTCACGCTCAGGTTGAGCAGATCACCTTCGCCGGACGCCGCGCGGCCGAGTTGGGCAAACCGGTGCTTTATGTGACCGAGCGGGCGGTGTTCGAGCTGCGCCGCGACGGCGTCGCCCTGATCGAAATCGCGCCCGGGATCGACCTCGAGACGGACGTGTTGGCGCAGATGGCCTTCCGCCCGATCGTCGAAGAGCCCGCCTTGATGGACGAGCGGCTGTTCCGCGACGGGCCGATGGGGCTGAAGACCGATCTCTTGTTCCTCGACCTCGCCGACCGCATCGCGCTCGAGCCCGGAGCCGAACGGCTGTTCATCAATTTCGAAAAGCTGCGGGTCCGCACCGAGGACGACGTCGCCCGCATCAACGCCCGGGTCGAAGAGATCTGCGCCCCGCTCGACCACCGGGTCGACGTGATCGTGAACTATGACGGCGCGCGCATCGACGAGGACGTCGAGGACGCCTACGCCGCGATGGTCCACACGCTCGAAGAGCGTTTTTACCGCACCGTCACCCGCTATTCCGGCTCGGCTTTCATGCGCATGAAGCTCGGGCGCACCTTCCAGCGCGAAGCGCGCCCGCATATCTTCGAGAGCCAGGCCGAAGCGCGGGCGTTTCTCGAGCGCGAGCGCTCCGACGCCTGACGGCCGATGGCGCCTTACGCTGGACGCACGGGCCGCGACCGAGGACGCGCATGAGCTTTCGCGAGACCGACCGGCGGGTCGCCGACATGCTGCACCCGCCGCGCCCGGACGCGCGGCCGGGCGATCTGATCGGGCCTGCGATCGCGCCCGCCAGCGTGTTTCATCAACCCGGCGCCCCCTCGGGGCCGCACCAGTACGGCCGGTGGTCGAACCCGACTTGGTCGGCGCTCGAGGCGGCGCTGGGCGCGCTTGAAGACGCCGAGACGCTGGTGTTCGCGTCGGGCATGGCGGCGATCGCGGCGGCCGTCGCGCCGCACCTGCGCCCGGGCGACCGGGCGCTGTTTCCCGAGGACGGCTACGGCGCGACCCGGCAGCTCGCGCAGGACCAACTCGCCCCCATGGGCGTGACGGTGGATTTCGCGCCGACCCGCGCCTTCGCCGCCGCGGCGGTCCGCGGCGGCCCCCATGGCGACTTGCCGCCCTATCGCCTGATCTTCGCCGAAACCCCGTCGAACCCGGGCCTCGACGTGGTCGAGCTCGCCGGGCTCGCCGCGATCGCCCAGGCTCAGGGCGCCCTTTTGGCGGTCGACAACACCACCATGACCCCGCTCGCCCAGCGGCCGCTCGACGCCGGCGCGGCGATCGTGGTCTGCGCCGACACGAAGGCGGTCTCGGGTCATTCCGACACGCTCGCGGGGCATGTCGCGTCTCGGGACCCCGCGCTGATCGCCGCCGCCCGGCAGTGGCGCACCCAGGTCGGCGCCATCCTCGGCCCGTTCGAGGCGTTTCTGGTCCATCGCGGGCTCGAGACGCTCGAGCTGCGCTTCGAGCGCATGTGCGCCAGCGCCCTCTGCGTCGCCGAGCGGATGGCCGCCCACCCGGCGGTCGCGGCGCTCCGCTATCCGGGGCTGCCGAGCGACCCGTCCTATCGCATCGCGAAAGTTCAAATGCGCCGCTTCGGCTTTTTGATCGGCGCGACCTTCCAAGACGCCGCCGCGGCCGAACGCTTTATCGGCGGCTGCCGCTATCTGCGCCAATCCACGAGCTTCGGCGGCGTGCACAGTTCGGCCGAGCGGCGCGCCCGGTGGGGCGACGCCGTGCCCCCCGGCTTCGTGCGCCTGTCCGTGGGCTGCGAGCCGCTCGAACCGCTCTTATCGGCGATCGACGAGGGGCTCGCGGCGGTCTGAGCGTCGCACGCGTACAAACCGCCGCCCCGCAACAAACCGGTTCAATGGGACTGCTGTTCGCCCTTCAACGCGGGAAAGTCGGAAATCTCGAGCCGGCCTTCGCTGATCGAGATGATCCCCAGCTTCGACCAGCTCGCCAGCTGGCGGTTCACCGCCTCGCGCGTGACGCCGAGCAGCTGCGCGAGTTCGGTCTGCGAGAATTTGCGCGAGAAGCTCACCCGCTGCCCTTCGATCCGCCCATGCGCGATCGCGAGTTCGATCAGTTTCAGCGCCAGGCGGCGTTTGAGATCGAGGAAAGCGAAGGCGTTCAGGGTCTGGACGTTTTGGCGAAAGCGCTCGCAGACCAGATGCATGACATGCTCGGCGAACCCGGGCACGGCGCGGATCAGGTCGAAAAAGTCTTCGCGCTCGATCGCGAGCGCCGTGGTGTCCTCGATCGCGGTGGCGCTCGCGCTGCGGGGCTGGTTGTCGAGCAGCGCGACCTCGCCCAACACGTCGCCGGTCTCGAGAAAGGCGAGGGTCAGTTGCTTGCCGGTCTGAGATTCTCCGATCCAGATCCGCACCAGACCGCGCTCGATGATGTAGAGCACGCCGCCAGCGTCGCCCTCGAGCATGAGATCCGTCCCGGGGGCGAACCTCTTGGTCTTCGACCGCGCCGCCAGCGCTTCGAGGGCCGTCATGTGCGCTTCGGAGAACAAGAAGCAGCGCCGCATCAGCTCGGTCTTGTGCATCTTAGGGGTCCCCCAGGCGGACGTTTCGGCGGAGAGCCTACTCTCTTCTCATTGGTTTCAAAATAGGCGAGCGCCCAAGACCGCGCGGGCGGTGCGTTACATCACACCGACCGGTCGCGACGATCGAACCGATCCAACAGCAACGACGGCGCTTCGGAGAAAAGACTTAATAAAGAAGTAAACGGCTCGAACATGGCTGAAATCAACGGCTTCAGCAACGTCCGACATAGCATGGACCAGAGCGCAGCCGCGGCCCGCGGCCGGATCGTCGGCCGGACAGAGACCGTTGCATTTGAACATGCCGGAAAAAGCCGCGGCGCCGCGAACTAATGTGACGAACAACCGCAGCCTGGCCCGGAGCCGCCGCAGGCCGAGGCGCCCGACGCCCCTTGGGCTGGGGCGCGCTCGGCGGGTCGAGGCGCGCGGCGGCGAAATCTCCGGCTGGATCTTGAGCGTTCCGTTGCGCACGGGGGGCCGTCTCGTGTTATCCCACAGCACCAAAACGGTGGCGCGACGAGTATAGACGGGGTCCGCGTCGGTATAAAGCGCGCGTCGGTGGCGCGCGTCGCCGCGGTCGACGGCCCGGTCGGAACCGGACGGCCGTTGCGCCGCGCCCGCCGATCCGGTCTTTTCAGGCGGGCGGG
Organism: uncultured Neomegalonema sp.; assembly: GCA_964491865.1. Lineage (GTDB taxonomy): Bacteria > Pseudomonadota > Alphaproteobacteria > Rhodobacterales > Rhodobacteraceae > JBCBRF01. The sequence continues at coordinate 15,513 of CAZBIG010000002.1, forward strand.
CGGCGCCCGCCCGGGCCCGTCTCGCCCGGATCCGTCTTCGGATCCGTCCCCGGATCCGGCTCGGGGCCGTTTCGTTCGCCCCGCCGCCGGGGCCCCGTCGCCGCGCGCGCCCTTTTCGCCGATCGGAGCGAGCCTATGACCGAACTGGCCGACAAAACCGCCATTGTAACCGGCGCAAGCCGCGGGATCGGCCGGGCCGCCGCCCTGGCCCTGGCCAAGGCCGGGGCCCGCGTCATGGCCAGCGGACGCGACGCCGCGGCGCTCGACGCCGTCGCCGCGGCGATCCGTTCGGCCGGCGGCGCCGCCGAGACCCGGATTTGCGACGTCGCCGACCCGGCGGCCGTCGCCGAACTGATCGAGGCGACCCGCGCCGCCTTTCAGAGCGTCGACATCCTGGTGAACAACGCCGGGCTGATCGACCCGATCGCGCGCTTGGCCGACAGCGAGCCCGAGGCCTGGACCCGCGCCTTCGACGTCAACGCCAAGGGCGTGTATTACGGGCTGAGAGCCGCGCTGCCGGTGATGATCGCGCAAGGCTCGGGCGTGGTCGTCAATGTGAGTTCGGGGGCCGCGACCAGCGCGCTCGAAGGCTGGAGCCATTACTGCTCGAGCAAGGCCGCGGCGCTGGCGCTGACGCGCTGCGCCCATCTTGAGGTCGCGGCGCAGGGCGTGCGGGTGGTCGGCCTCAGTCCGGGCACGGTGGCGACCGACATGCAGCGCAGCATCAAGGCGTCGGGCGTCAACCCGGTGAGCCGTCTCGACTGGGACGCGCACATCCCGCCGGAATGGGCGGGCGCGGCGATCGTCTGGCTCTGCACCGACGCCGCCGCCGACGTCGCCGGAACCGATTTCGCCCTGCGCGACCCGGAGAACCGCCGCCGCGTCGGGCTGATCTGAGCGCGCCGGACGGTCCACGCTCGGATCGCCTGAACCGCTCGAACCGCCCGATGCGCCGCAAATTCGCCGCGCTCGACCGCTGCGGCGTCGAGGCGCGCGCTTAGCGCGTGCCGCGCCGTCGCGTCGTTGCTAAGAAAGGACCGGGCGACGCGAGGAGGGGACGGCCATGGCGCGCGGAGAGACTTTCGGTCGGTTCGAAACGGAGATGATCGCGGCGGTCGTCGGCGACATCCACCGGATGATCAAAGAAGACTATGTCACCGACGCGTTTGAGAAGACGTTCGACTTCATTCGCGATTTCACCGCCCAGTCGCCCGATCATAAAAAGCTGACCCGCACCGCGCTGCAGCTGTCGGCCCGGCACGCCCGTCAGCAAAAGGCGAAACGCTACAATCTGCCCGAGCCGGAGCCGTCGGAAAAAATTCTCGAAGATCTGATGGCGCTGGTCGACCGCGTCGAGGAGATCGCGCGGATCCCGACGAGCCCGGACCTGAGCGCGCAAGACGCCGCCGCCGTCGCCTCGGACGCCAATGCGCAAATGGAGACCGTCAAGACCGACGCGGGCTATGATCCGACGCGGATGAAGCAGCTGCTGATCTCGCTGACGCAGGCCCGCGCGCCGGTCGAGCGACGGCTGGTGGCGAAGCTCGACGGGATCGAGCGGACCTACGCCCGCGGCGGCTTCAAGCTCGGCCCGGTCACGGCCGAGTTCATCGACGGCGAAATCACCGGCGTCGTCGGCATGAACGCCAGCGGCAAGACCACGATGCTGCGGATCCTGCTCGGCGAACTGGCCCCCGACGCGGGGGTCGCCTCGTATCCGGCGATCACCGCGAACGCGCGCGACTGGGTCGAGATCAAGAGCCGTCTCGCCTATGTGCCGCAGCTGCCGCCGCCCTGGCCCGGCCGTCAGCGCACCAATCTCAACTTCACGGCCGCCGCCTACGGACTGACCGGCCCCGAAAACGACGAGCTGGTCGACTGGTATCTGCACCGCTACGGCCTGAAGCCCTATGAGAACGCCGGTTGGGACGAGATCTCGGGCGGCTTCAAGATCCGGTTCGAGCTGGTGCGCGCGCTCTTGATGCGGCCCCGTCTCTTGGTCCTGGACGAGCCGCTGGCGTATCTCGACATCGTCACCCAACAAATGTTCCTCGAAGATCTGCGCTCGCTCGCCACCTCGGTCGAGCGGCCGATCCCGATCGTCATCACCTCGCAACATCTTTACGAAGTCGAAGCGATCGCCCAACGAATGATCATTCTCGACAACGGACAGTGCGTCTATTCTGGGCGGCTCGACGAACTGCCGTCGGCGCGCGAGTTCTTCATGTACGAAGTCGAGATCGACGCTGAAAAGAGCGCTCTGCTCGAGCGGCTGCGCCCGGTCGGCCTGATGGACCTCGAGCCGACCACGCTCGGGTGGATCCTGATCTTCAAAAAGACCGAGCCGGGCGTGATCGAACGGGCGTTGCTCGAGCAGTTTCCCGGGGCGCTCAAATATTTTCGGAACATCTCGCATTCGACCCGGGTACTGTTCCGCAGCCATCGCGACAGCGGCGATCGCCGCATGACCGCCTGAGCGCGCCTCCGGAGACCGCCATGCCCGCAGACGCCGCCGCCGCCCCGCCCGTCAACACCGTCGCGCCGGCCCGGGCCGCGCCGGCGACCGCGCGCTTCGGCGACGAGCGCGCGGGCTGGACCACCAAGCTCGGGCGCCTGATGTCGCGCGACTATCCGCTGATCTGGTCGATGCGCCTCGACTTTCCGGTGGCCTTCGCGCTCATCGGCGGCCTGTTGGCGCTGGTCCCCGCGGCGGGCGCCTCTCAGATCGACGACCGAGAGCTGCAGTATTTTTGGGCGATCCTCATCCTTTGCGGGATCGGCGCGATTTATTGGATGTACCTGGTCAACAACGCGATCCGCGCCGCTTTCGCGCCGCGCTTGCGCAATTGGAGCGAGTTCGGGCTCTGCTGGATCGGGGCCTTTTTGATCTTCCTGCCGGCCGTGATCTATGCGGGCGCAGCCCCGGTTTTTGTGCTTGCGCGCGAGGGGCTGTTGGTCACTGAAGCCCTCGGTCTGGAGCGATGGTATCTCGGCGACGGGCACGGCTATTATCCGGGAGAGCTGCCGGGCGGCGCGGTCTGGTCGCTGTTCGCCGCTCTCATCATCGCGATACTCGCCGTGCGTCTGCGCCACGCCTCGATGACCCCGATTTTCGCCGGCGCGTTTCTGTGCGTCGGCGCCGTGATCGGGTGGGCGTTCCTCATGACGCTGCTCGACGAGACGGGCATTTACGCGCCCCGTCAGGAGCGTCAGAGCGCTCTCGTCTCGGATCTGATCATTGTGAGCGCGTTTCTGACTTTCCCGGTCGTGTTCTGGCTCGGGCGTCGTCTGTTCTCGCGTTCCGAGATCGTGTCGAACGCGCTTCTGGTCGCCAGCAATCTCTACTTTCTGGCGGTCGGCAGTCTGATGGCCGCGATTTTTCTCGATGACAGTTCCGAGCTGTTTGAAGACGCGGTCGATGATCTGCTCGATCCGCTGGACGCGCTGGCGGACGGTTTGGACATCGCCGTTTTGCTCAGCGCCGCGTTCCTGCTGGCCGCGATCATCGGTCTCTGGGTCGTGCGGTCTCGGGGCGCGCTGGCCGCGCCGCGCGCCGCCGGCGCGCTCCGCAGCGGCGTCATGCGCCCGGTTCGGCTCGACGACGCCCGCAGCGGCCTGCTCGCCGGCTACAAAAACCGACTGTCCCGCGACTTTCCGCTGATTTGGAACTATCGGCTGGACATGGTGCTCGGCTTCGCCGTGATCGCATCGCTGCTGGCCGCGCTGTCCGGGACCGGAGCGTATTTTGAACCGAACCAATCCGATGCGATCGTCCCGTCGCCTGCAGCGGCGCAAGTACTCTACAATAACACGCCCTTCTATTTCAACACAAATATTGAGAAGATCCCCAATGACAGCGGCTATTTCATTCCAGACTATTTGCGACGCCTGATCGATCGCAATGACGATCGGATCCCCAACCTGACGACCTTTTGGATGATCGGCTGCGTGCTGTTCAGCTTTTACTGGCTCGTCAATGTCGCGTCGGTGATCCAGGTGACCGGCGCGCCGGCGTTGCGTTGGGCGCGCGACGTCTGGATGCTCGGGGGCTGCGCTCTTCTGCTGTTCGCGCCGGTCTTTGTCGCCGGAGTGGTCGCCAGTCACGACGTTCAACAGGGCTTGGCCGCGTTTCAAACGATCCCGCGTCTGGCCGCGTTCGACGCGCAAATCCGAGGCTATGTCGCCAGTGTGAGCGTTCTGGACACCTATGTCGCTCAATCCGTCACCTTCGCGTTCGCGGTGGCGTCCGGCATGGGGCTGGCCGCTCTCTTGGTGCGGCGCTACGGCGCGATCGAAGCGTTTATCGCCGTGGCGTTCGGGGGCGCGGCGATGATCGCCGGGATCCTCATCTACGAAGTGGTCCGGTTCGGGCGCGACCTCAGCTTCGTCTCGGTGATCTTCGTCCTGTTCATCCTGCTCGGCCTTGTCACGCCGCAGGCCGCGACCAAACGGTCGCGCCGCCGGGTGATCCAGGCGCCGGCCCTGGCGAGCGCGACCACCGTGAGCCTGTTTTTCCTGGCGATGCCGTTCGTCGCGCTGGTGAGCGAGGCCATGACGGGAAGCCGCGGGGCGTTCGACGATCTGATCCCGTTTACGATCAGAGGGTCTCTGCTCGAGCCCTGGCCCGGCCCCGACTACGGCCCCCACCACATCGCGCGGGACGCGACGACGTTCTGGCTGGGGCTTGGCTGGCGGATCCTGGCGGCGACCGCGCTGTCGCTCACGCTGATGTCGCTGATCCTGGGCGCCCCCCGCGGCCAGCTGTCGCCGCAGCGGTGACGGGCGCGGCGCCGCCCGCGCCCATGAACCGGCTCAAAGCTCTTTGACCACCCGGAAGCCGAGGCGCGGCGCCGCCTCGTCCTTCGGCCACCAGCCGCGCGTGGTCGAGCGCAGCGCGTGCGGATGATCGTCCCACGACCCGCCGCGGATCACCGACCAAGAGGCGTCGCCGGTCCCCTCTTCGTCAAGGCGCGAGCCGTCGTACAGCCATGTCCGGCCGTCCGCCGGGGCGCCGCGGTAGCTGTCGTGCCAATCGTCCGCGCACCATTCCCAGACGTTGCCGGCCATGTCGAACAGGCCGAAGGCGTTGGCCGGATAGCGTCCGGGCTCGGTGGTGCCGGTGACCGTCACGCCGCCGTTGGCCCGCGCCGCATCCCAAACGTCGCCCCAAAAATAGGCGCTGTCGCCGCCGGCGCGCGCCGCATACTCCCATTCGGCCTCGCTCGGCAGCCGCCACCGGTTCCCGGTCCGCTCGGTCAGCCAGGCGCAATAGGCCGACGCGTCGCGCCACGTCACGTTGATGACCGGCCGCGCGCCCCGCCCCCAACTTTGATCCGCAGCCTTTTTCCGCCCGGTCGCCTCGCAGAACGGATCATATTCCGCGAAGCTGACCGGCCGGGCCCCGAAGGCGAACGCCGTCTCGATCGCGACCCGCCGCTGAGGCGTCTCGTCCGGATCGATCATCGGCGCGCCCTCGGGCGAGCCCATGAGGAACGCGCCGGCGGGGATCGCAACGACCTCGGGGATCGGCGGCGCGGGCTTGCCCGCGATGGCGTCGACCACCGCCCGCGCGAAAGACGGACGACGCTTGGTGAGCTGCCGGATCCGGGCGCGCGCGATCTCGACGAACAGCCCGTCCTCGCCAAACCGGTTCAGATACGCCTCGAAATCCCCCGGCTCGTCGCTGTCGGCCACCCCGCGCCAGAACATCACGTCGTCGGCCGCGCTGGCGAAGGCGTCGGCGCGCGCCTCTTCCGAGCGCTGTCCGGCGCGGCGGCCCTGGCCCGTGCGCAGCTCAAGCGCGGCGATCAGATCGTCATAGGCGCTGGCGTCGTCCTGCCAGGCGTGCAGCGCGTGCGCATGCGCCGCGTTGAACGGCGGCGGCAGCTCGAGTTCAGGCTCGAGCATCGCGCCGAGATAGGCGTTGCGGTTGAACGCCGCGAGCGCCTCGCCCACCACGAAGCGCGACATCATGGCCTCCTCGCTCCACAGCACGACCACCGCCTTGGCGCGTTTGAGGACCTGATGGATCTCGGTGATGAAGGCGTCGCCCGCCATCAGCTCCGCGTCCCACCAAACGTCGTGGCCCCGCAGCGCCAGCCGATTGGCCAGGGCCTCGGCCGCGTCGCGATCTTCTCTCTTGTAGCTGATGAACACGTCGACCATGCCGCGCTCCCCATCGTGATCCGGGGGGAGAGCTTACGCCATGCGCCCAGCGCGCGCGCCCATCGCGGCCGCTTCGGCGTCGCTCAAGCGCTGATCGCGTCGCGGCCGCGCTGCGACAGCCACAGGGCGAAGGCGTCGGACGGCATCGGCTTGGCGATCGCGTAGCCCTGCAGCGCCTCGCAACCGAGATCGCGGAGCAGCGCCGCATGGGCGACCGTCTCGACCCCTTCGGCGACCACCGCGATGTTGAGCGCGTCGCCGATCTCGATCAACGAGGCCAGAACGCGCCGACTGGTGGCGCACTCGGTCGCCGGCGTCACAAAACGCCGGTCGATCTTCAAGCGATCGGGCTTCAGGCTCAACAGGCCCATGACCGAGGCGTGCCCGGTTCCGAAATCGTCGATCTCGATCGCCACGCCCATCTCGCGCAACCCGTCGATGTTGGCGCGAACCAGCGGCTTGTCGTCTTCGAGAAAGATCGATTCGAGCAGCTCGAACGCGATGGCGCCGCGCGGCAGGCGGAGCGCCGACAGCTTTTCGAGCAGCGCCCCGTCCTCGAGGCGGCGCGGCGAGACGTTCACCGAGGCGCGCATCGGGCGCGCGGCGCGCTCAGCGAGGCCGGGCAGATCCTGCAGGACGCGCCGGAGAATGAGATCGTCGATCTCCGCCAGCACGCCCATCTCATCGGCGATGGGCAGGAACTTGTCCGGGGTCATCAGCCCCTGTTCCGGATGGCGCCAGCGCGCGAGCGCCTCGACGCCGATCACCTCGAGGGTCTTCGCGTCGACCTGAGGCTGATAGAAGGGCTCGAAGGCCCCCTCTTCGAGCGCGCGAATGATGTCGTCGGCGACAGCTTTGCGTCTGGCCGTCGCTTCTTGCTCGGCCTCGGTGAAAAAGACGAAGCCGTTTCGGCCCGCATCTTTGGCGCGGTAGAGCGCGATGTCCGCGTCGACCAGCAGCTGCGCGCCGCAGAGCTCGGGGCCCCGCCCCTGCGCGACGCCGACGCTCGCGCCGAACCGGCAGAGATGCTGCTCAAAGGGGACGGGCTGGCTCAGCTGATCGATCACCGACCGCGCGCGGGCCTCGAGCCCGGCGCGCCCGATCTCGCCATGGATCAGGATCACGAATTCGTCGCCGCCGATCCGCGCGACGAAATCGCCAGGCCGCACGCATGCGCCCAAGCGCTCGCCCACCGTCTCGAGAACCCGGTCGCCGGCGGCGTGCCCCAGCGTGTCGTTGATGTCTTTGAACCGGTCCAAGTCGATATGGAGGATCGCGAGCGGCGCGCCGTCCTCTCGGGCTTTGACTGTAAGCGCGCGCAGCGTGTCGTCGAGATAGCGCCGGTTCGGCAGCCCGGTCAGCGCGTCGTGCAGCGCCGTGTGCTGCAGCGCTTGGTTGGTTTCGGCCAACGTCTCGCGCGACGCTTCGAGCGCGCGGTAAGGGTTCAGCATCAGCGACCGACCGGTCGCGGCCAGGGCGCCGAACGCGATCAGCAGACCAAGCGCCAAGGCGCCCGCGGTCTTGGCCATGGTGTTGAGCTGCAGGCTGTCGAGGGACGCGACGTTGCGGAAAAACACATGCTCGGCCCCGAGCGCCGCGATCGGACTGCGGATCTCGAGCCAGCGTTCGCCGGCGCCCGGGGACCAGCGCTGGTCGGAGACCAGGCTGACGGCCCCGTCGACCCGGGTTTTGACGCTCGGCTCGCTCGCGGCGGCGGGATAGAGGTGCGGGTCGTAGGCGAATTGGCCGACCAACACGCCTTCGACCTGACCGCCCGACAGCACCGGCGCCGCGATCACGAAGGTCGTCTCGGCTTCGGTGACGAAATGAGCCGATTGCGGACGCAGCGCGCCGGTTTCGATCACGGTGACGGCGAGGGCGCGGCCGACGGCGTCGCTCGCGTGGCGCGCCGCGTCGCCGAGCGCGTCGGCGCCCTCGTCGACGATGCTTTCCATTGTAAGACTGAACAGCGTCAGACGGCGCTGATCCGCATAGAACGCGACGTCGTTCAACCGGGCGCGGACCGCCTCGGTGGCGCTGCCGCTGCCGAACACGCTTGCGCGGACGTCGCGGTCGCTCGCGATCGCTTTGAGGGTGCGGCTTCGGTCCGCCAGGTAAGAGGCGAGGTTGTAGGCGGCGGAATCCGCTTCTTGGGCCACGCTTTTTCGCGAGAACCGGTCGAAGGCCACGCTGGTGGACACCCAGACGATGCCGCAGGCGATGGCGCAGGCGAGCAGCGCGCCCGCCGCGAAAAAGCCGTGGAACATCAGGCCGGCGTTCGCCGCCCGGCGCGGAGGGGGCGTCGAGCGCGTCAGGGTCGAGCGCGTCAGGGTCGAGAGCGTCATGGCCGGCGCTCCTCGAGCGGCCGGGTGAAATCGACCCGGATGACGTTTTCGCTGTCAAAGCTCGCCATGCACAGATCGGCGAGGTCGAGCGCCTCGTGAGCGTCGCGCCGGCCCGGCTTGTAGGGCGCGAAGGGCCGCCAATAGGTTTTGATCAGGCCCTCGACCGGCGTCTCGAGCCGCTCGAGCGCCGCGCGGATCCGAGCGCGGTCCTCGAGAACGTCGCCGGTCAAAGAGGCCTGGCGCATCGCCGCGATCAAAAGCCGGCCGAGATCATGCGCATGCGCGAAGCCGGCCGCGGCGGGAATATGCTCGCCCGCCCAATATTGGCCGCCGCCCACGTCGGCGAGCCGTTCGAGCGCGCGGCGAACGATCGGTCGGTCCTTATCGAACAAGTTGTGGCACGACTGGACGAACCGCAATCCGATCGCCTCGCGCTGCGCGTGTTGCACATGATAGGGAAAATTCGAAACGGCGATGCCCCAGTGGCTCAGCAAACGGGGGCGCTTGTCCCAGGGCAGATCGAGCATGGCGAGGGCCACCGCCGCGCTTTCGGCCCCGGCGACCAGCAACACGCAATCTTCGGCGTCTGGGCGCAGGGTTTGAAACAGTCGTCGCGCATAAGCGATGTCGGCGCGCCAAGGCAGCCACTGGATCGAACTCGGGCGACGGCCGAACCGCGCCAGCCCCTCGCTCAGGGTCCGGGCGTTGCTTCGGCCCCACGGATTGTCGATCAGGATCAAGTGGTAATCGCGGCATCCCAGATTGCGCACCGCGTCGGCGGCGATCACGGCCCCGGCCTTTTGGTCGTCGACCGACAGACGGAAGATCCAATTTTCCTCGGTCGCGGCGCGCGTGATCGGGCCGCCCGCCGCCCAAGGCACCAGCGTCAACGCTTGATTGGCGTTCAAGTGGTCGCGGTACTTGATCAATTGCGGCGAATGGGCGTCGGCGACAAACGCCAGCCCGCGCGGATCGGCGATGAAGGCGTCCATGTGCCGCTTCGAGCGGTACATGTTCTTGCGGTGGTCATGGGCGACGAACTCGATCCGGACCTCGCGCCCCGGGATCAGGTCGGATCCGTCGAAGTCCGCGAACGCGACCCGAAGCCCCGCCTCGATCGCCCGAGACGCCGGATAGGTGTCGGTCATGTCGCGATCGAGGTGGATGCGGTACACGACGGGCGGGGCCTCCCCGGCCGAGCGCGGCGACGACGCGCCGCCGAGATCGACGCCCGCGGCGCCGCTCACCAGGCCGACGGCGGCCAGCGCGGCGGCGGCGACGCCGATCGCTGAACATGCGCTGCGCGAGATCACTGGACGCTCCCGAGAAGTTTCGCAGCGTCTCTTGTGCCGACCCAGGTTTGACCGCCGCTTAAAACCGCGCGGCGCAATTCCTAAAACTCGATCGATCGGGGCTCGCCCGCCGACGTCGCGGATCGACTGCGGATCGCCGACATCGGGCCGGTCGGCTGGTCCAGGACGATCGGGAGCGTGCGGCGAGGGCCGGTCAACGGGCGTTGGCGAAAAACAGCTGGCGCCCGTCGAGCCGATAGGCGTCGATCGCCGCCTGACCGGCGGGCGACAGCAGCCAGTCCATGACTTTGCGGGCCGCCGCCGCATTGACGTTCGGGCACGCCTCGGGGTTCACCAGGATCACCCCGTACTGGTTGAACAGCGATGGATCGCCCTCGACCAAGACCCGAAAGTCGCCCTTGTTCTTGAACGCGATCCAGGTGGCGCGGTCGGTCAGCGCATAGGCCCCCATGCCGACGCCCGCGTTCAAGGTGGCCCCCATCCCGGACCCGGTCTCGCGATACCAGCCGCCCGAGGCGGCGCTCGGATCGACGCCGGCGGTCCGCCAGAGCGCCCGTTCTTTCTTATGGGTGCCGCTGTCGTCTCCGCGCGAGACGAACAGGGCTTCGCCGGCGGCGATCGCCTTCAGCGCCGAGGCCGCGTCCGGCGCGCCCGAAACGCCCGCCGGATCCGACGCGGGGCCGACGACGACAAAGTCGTTATACATCAAATCGAACCGCTTCAGGCCGTAGCCGTCGGCCACAAAGGCCTCCTCCGCCGCTTTGGCGTGCACCAGTAAAAGATCGCCGTCGCAGTTCCGGGCGTTGCGGATCGCCTGGCCGGTGCCGACGGCGACCACGTTCACGGCGACGCCGGTCGCGCGCTCCGCGATCGGCAGAATGTGGTCGTAGAGGCCCGAATTCTTGGTCGAGGTCGTCGACTGCACGATCACCGCCTCGTCAGCTTGGGCGGTCGCCCCCGGCGCAAGGGTCGCGAACAGCGCCAGGGCGGCGGCGACGGCGCGACTGGAATAGATCATCGGGGTTTCTCCTTGCAGGGGAGCAGTCAAAGGACGAGGCGGCCGTCGAGATAGGCGCGCGCGGCGTCGGTGGTCGGGGCGGCGAAGAAGCGCGACGCGGCCGCCCGCTCGGCGATGCGGCCCCGATGCAGAAAGACGATCTCGTCGGCCAGGCGGCGGGCTTGGCCGAGATCATGGGTGACGAAGACGATCTTCACGCCGGCGCGTTTGGCGTCGGCGACCAAGGCCTCGATCCGCTCGGTCGACGCGGGATCCAGGCTGGCGGTCGGCTCGTCGAGAAACAGCGCCGCCGGTCGAGTGGCGAGCGCCCGGGCGAGCGCCAGGCGTTGCTGCTCGCCTCCCGACAGGCGGCGGGCGGGGCGGGCCGCCATGTCGAGCAACCCCACGTGAGCGAGCAGCGCGTCGCGCCGGGCCGGATCGGCCGCGCCCCTGAGTTTGAGGGCGAAATCGATATTGGCCGCCACCGACCGCCGCAGCAGGACGGCGCGCTGAAACACCATGGCCTGCTCGCGCCGCGACGCCTCGGACATCGGCGCGCCGCGCCACCGCACCTGGCCGCCGGACGGCGTGATCAGCCCGTGCAACAGGCGCAGCAGCAGGCTTTTACCGGCGCCGTTCGGGCCCATGATCACGGTCAGGGCGCTGCGATCGAGCGCGAGATCCACGCCGTCGATCAGCCGCGCGCCGCCGGCCGCGTACACAAGATCGGACGCGGCGATCAACGGCGGCGCGGCGCGGGTCGCAGCCTCGGCGATCGGATCGAGGGCGCGGTCAAGCATGGGCGGCCCGCTCGGTCCGCGCGCCCAGCGCCGAGACCGCCCCGTTCACCGCCAGCGCGATGGCGAGCAGGATCATGCCGAGCGCGAGCGCGAGCGCCAGATCGCCTTTCGAGGTCTCGAGCGCGATCGACGTGGTCATCACGCGCGTCAGATGATCGATATTGCCCCCGACGATCATCACGGCCCCGACCTCGGCCACGGCGCGGCCGAAGCCCGCCAGCGCCACCGTCGTCAGCGCCAGCCGCCCATCGATCAACAACGCGCCCATCTGCGCGCGTCCCGACGCGCCGAGCGACCGGAGCTGCTCGGCGTATTCGCCGTGCAGGTCCTCGAGCGTCTGGCGCGAGAGCGCGGCGACGATCGGCGTGATCAGGATCGCCTGCGCGAGAATCATCGCCGTCGGGGTGTAGAGCAACCCCAGGAACCCGAGCGGCCCGGCGCGCGACAAGGCGAGGTAGACCATCAGCCCCACCACCACCGGCGGCAGCCCCATGAGCGCGTTCACCGCGACCAGCGCCGCGCGCCGCCCCGGAAAACGCGAAACCGCCAGCACGGCGCCGAGGGGCAGCCCCGCCAGGCAGGCGATCGCGGTGGCCGTGACGCTGACATACAGCGACAGGCCGACGATCTCGATCAGGTCGGGATCGAGCGTCGCGACCAACGTCGCGGCGAGCCTGAAAGATTCTGCAAAATCCTGCATATTGCCCCAGAAGCGGCGGAGAATTTCAGCCTGAGGGAAAATCTGCCGTCGTTCGGCGCAAAGCGCAACCGATGCGACAACGCCGCGCCGAGCGGTCGCACGCCGCGGCGCCGCGCCTCCGGGGTCAGCCGAGCGCGCCCTCGCCGCCCCGGCCGACATCCATGCGCGCCACTGAGATCGATTTGACGATGGCGAAGCAGCGCTGGCCGGGCGCGAGGCCGAGCGCCTCGCCCGACCGGCGGGTGATGCGCGCCAAAAGCTGGTCGTCGCCGAAGCGCAGCGCGACGATCATCCCGGGGCCGCGCCCCGGGCGCGCCGCCGCGATCGTCGTTTCGAGCACGTTCAGCGCCGAGATCCGCTCGGGCCGCGCCATCGCCAGCGTCACGTCCGTCGCCGCGATCCGGATCCGAACGGTCTCGCCGACGACCAGACCGTCGCCCGGCAGCACGACCTCGCCGCCCGAGAGCCGGACCGTCGCCAGCCCGTCGGGGTCGCGGCGCGCCACCCGGCCCTGCAGGATTGCGCCGATCTCGCGCGCGCCGAGCGCCGGCGCGAGGCCCGGGTCGGAAAAGATCTCGGCCGCGGGCCCCGCTCCGGCCACCCGCCCCTCGCGCAGCGCCACCACCGTGGTGGCGAGCCGCGCCGCTTCCGACACCGAATGGCTCACATACAGGATCGGCACGCCCAGCTCGTCGCGCAGGCGCTCGAAATAGGGCAGGATCTCGGCCTTGCGCTCGGCGTCGAGCGCCGCGAGCGGCTCGTCCGCCAACAGCAGACGCGGCCGGGCGAGCAGCGCGCGCCCGATCGCGACCCGTTGCTTCTCGCCCCCCGACAAAGCGCCCGGCCGCCGGTCCAGCAGCGCCTCGAGCCCGAGCAGCGCGGCGATCCGGGCCAGGGCCGCGTCGGCGCTCTCCGCGTCGCCCTCGGCCGGCGCGAAGCGGCGCCCGTACAAAAGATTGCGCCTGACCGACAGGTGCGGAAACAGCCGGCTCTCTTGGAAGATGTAGCCGAGGCGGCGCCGATGCGGCGGCTCGACCAGGCCGGTTTCGGCGTCGAACAGCACCCGATCGCCGATCGCGACGCGCCCGGCGTCGGGCCGCAGCAGACCCGCGAGCGCGTTCACGACCGTGGTCTTGCCCGACCCGCTGCGCCCGAACAGAACCGTCACGCCCGCCGGCGCCTCGAACTCGACGTCGAGCCGGAACCCCTCGAACGCGTGACGGAGCCGCACGGACAGGGTCATGCGCCCGCCACCCGCCGAGCGACCCGACGGGCCAGGATCTCGGAGGCCAACAACGCCCCCATGGACAGCGCGATCGAAACCGCCACCAGACGCAGCGCCGCGGCTTCGCCGCCGGGCGCCTGCAAAAAGGCGTAGACGGCCGACGGCAAGGTGCGGGTCTCGCCCGGAATGTTCGACACGAAGGTGATGGTCGCGCCGAACTCGCCCATCGCTTTGGCGAAGGCCAGGATCGCGCCCGCCACCAGCCCCGGCGCGGCGAGGGGCAGGGTCACCGTCGCAAAGGTCCAGAGCGGCCCGGCGCCCAGCGTCGCGGCCGCCTGCTCGAGCTTCGGGTCGACCGCTTCGATCGACAGCCGGATCGCCCGCACCATCAGCGGAAACGCCATCACCGCGGCCGCGAGCGCCGCCCCGGTCCAGCGAAACGCGAACACCACCCCGATCTCGGCGAGCGCCCGGCCGAGCGGCGCCTGCGGCCCAAAGGCGGCGAGCAGCAGATAGCCCGTGACGACCGGCGGCAGGATCAGCGGCAGATGCACCAGGCCGTTCAGCAGCGCCTTGCCCGGGAAACGCCAGCGCGCGAGCGCGTAGGCGACCAGCAAGCCGACCGGCGCGCTGGCCAGCGTCGCCCAGAACGCGACCTGCAGCGACAGGGCGACGGCGGTCCATTCCTCGGGGCTGAGAAACATCACGGCGCTCCCTCGACCGCGCGCGGGCGCGCGCGCCGGGCTTCGTCAGGCAAGCGGCGGGCCGGGCGCGTCGCGCGGAGCTCAGCGCAGCGAAACAAAGCCGTTCCGCTCGAAAATCGCGCGCGCCGCCGGGCTGTCCAGATGATCGAGAAAGGCGGCGGCCTCGCGCGCGTCGCTGGCGGCGATCCGGGCGGCGGGATAGACGATCGGCGGATGGCTGTCGGCGGGGAACCGGCCCATGACGGCGACGCGCGGCTCGGCGACGGCGTCGCTCGCATAGACGACCCCCGCCGGGGCCGCGCCGATCGCCACCAGCGCCAGGGCGGCGCGGACATTGTCGGCTTGCGCGACCCGCGGCGCGGCCGTCCGCCACAAGCCAAGCCGCTCGAGCGCGGCTTTGCCGTAAATCCCGGCCGGCGCCGCCTCGACCAGGGCCATCGCCAGGCGCCCGTCGCCGAGCAGGGCGTCCAGATCGAGATCGGGCCCGATATCGACCGGCGGCGCTGCGGCGCGCCGGGCTTCAACCACCAAGACCAAGCGGTTGCCCGCGACGTCGCGCCGGCTGGCCGGGTCGATTAAGCCGTCGTCGGCCAGGACGTCCATCCAGGCCTGGTTGGCCGAGACGAACAGGTCGGCGGGCGCGCCCTGCTGGATCTGCCGCGCCAGCGCCGAGGACCCGGCGAAGGAAAAGACCACCCGCGTCCCGGTCTCGGCCTCGAAAGCGGCCGCGGTCTCCTCGAGCGCGTTTTTGAGGCTGGCCGCCGCGAACACGGTCAGCGTCTCGGCCGGGGCGCGCCCCGCAACCAAAGCCGCGAAGGCCGCCAGCGCGACGCCCGCCGCCGTCGTCCGCGCCCGGCGGCGGCCCCGGCCGCGCGGCGGGGGCGCATAGCGTTAGAGCCACACGCGCCGCGGCCAAGGGCGCGGACCAGGGACATAACCGCGCCACGGCGAGGCGG
>CAZBIG010000003.1:0-30633 GCA_964491865.1 uncultured Neomegalonema sp.
GGCCCGGCGCGAAACCGACACCATGGACACGTACGTCGACAGTTCTTGGAATTTCGCGCGATTTTGCGCCCCGACCGCCGAGACGCCCACCGACCGGGCGGCTGTCGACTATTGGCTGCCCGTCGATCAGTATATCGGCGGCGTCGAACACGCGATCCTTCACCTCCTCTACGCCCGGTTTTTCTCGCGCGCCATGGCCGCAACAGGCCACGCGTCCGACAGCGCGCGTGAGCCTTTCACCAGCTTGTTCACCCAAGGGATGGTCTGCCACGAGACCTATCAGACCGCGTCTGGCGCCTGGGTTGCGCCGGAGGACGTCGAAAAAACCGAGAAGGGTGCGATCCATCGCACTACCGGAGACGAGATTATCGTCGGACCGTCGACGAAGATGTCAAAGTCAAAGAAAAACGTCGTTGATCCCGAGCATATTATTGAGCAATTCGGCGCCGATACGGCGCGCTGGTTCATGTTGTCGGATTCGCCGCCCGAGCGCGACGTTGAATGGACGGCCGCCGGGGTCGACGGCGCTTGGAAACATCTTCAGCGCGTCTGGCGTCTGGTGGACGCCGCCGCGACTGCGACCGCTCCGTCAACCGCGCCAGGCCCCGAGTCGCCCGCGCTCAAGGCGGCGCATCGAGCCGTCGCGGCCGTCTCCGCCGACATTGACGCATTCCGGTTCAACAAAGCGATCGCGCGCTTGTATGAGCTGACCGCGCGGCTGCAGGGCCTGACCGACGACCCCGGTTTCCGAGATGCGGTCGGATTAATGATCCGACTGATGTTCCCGTTCACCCCGCATCTCGCCGAAGAAGCGCACCGAACGCTCGGTCACACGGCGCTTCTGGCGCAAAGCCCTTGGCCGGTAGCGGATCC
The DNA here is from genome assembly GCA_964491865.1 of uncultured Neomegalonema sp. Lineage (GTDB taxonomy): Bacteria > Pseudomonadota > Alphaproteobacteria > Rhodobacterales > Rhodobacteraceae > JBCBRF01. The sequence goes on from CAZBIG010000003.1 coordinate 874, forward strand.
GGCCTTTACCGCCACCGATCAGATAACTTTGCCGATCCAAATCAACGGCAAGAAGCGCGCCGAGATTGCGATCGACCCGGACGCCGATCATGACGCGATCGAGGCGCGGGTGTTGGAGAACCCAGAGGTGGTTCGTCATCTTGCCGGCCGGCCACCTAAAAAGATCATCATCGTACCGAAGAGGATCGTCAATGTCGTCAGCGGCTGAGTTGCCTCGACGCCAGTTCCTTATGACTGGCGCAACTTTCCTCTTCCTTTCGGGATGCGGGTTCACGCCCCTTGTCCGAGGCGAAACCTCAGAAAGCGATCAGAAACCCCGTTTGGCCAAACTAACTGTGACGAGTCCGGAGCCTCGCTTCGATTACCATCTCCGGCGGCGGATGCTTCAGTTCATTGAGATCGATAGTCGTGCTTCACAGTCGCTCACTGTTGAGACGGAAATTCGTCGCATCGACCTTGCCATTACCGACTCTGACGATATTACTCGATTTACCTTTCAAACCGCATCTCGCTATCGGCTGGATGAGGGTACAGACGCAATTTCGCGCGGCGTGTCGTCGAGCGCGACATCGGTCAATACAACCGCCTCGCAATTTGCGACCGAGATCTCCGAACGTGACGCGCTTCGTCGCATTGCTGAAGAAACCGCTGAAAAGTTGGTAAACATATTGAGATTAGCACAGTGATATGGGGAAATTTGTTTTATTTTCTAAAGATGTTGATCTGTTTCGTGTCGGCACTCGCATTCTTCTGACTGACGAAAAATTTAAGGATTGCGAAATTTTCGACGATTCTACCCAAAGCGCTAAAGAATTTGATCGCACTCTTGCCAATCTCTCTATTCAAGACTTTTTCGAACAGCGGGATCGCGTCTTGATCATAGAGCGCCTTTCGAAACAGAATGCTGGTCGTTACGCCAATTTCTTTTCTGCTGATACCGTATCGCAAACTTTTCTTTTCGGTCTTTGCCAAGATTTTCGCCAAAAATCCGCTATCGGATCGGATATTTCACCAAAACTCTTTGTTACGGAAAAAGCTTTTCGTTTATCGATTTTCGATCGGCTTAAGTCTGAGCATCCACCTTCCCGTCGAACCGAAGGTGGTGGCGAGAAATCAAGATTGCCCATACCATTGAAACCTGAAACTGCCTCCGCACTCGAGCTTCTAGCCTTGTTTAATCACCTTCAGAAGCTCAAGATCCTTGACGCCTATGCAGAAGATCCAAATTTCTCCAGAAATGATGTCGCGTCCATTGCGTCAGCCCCATCACTTCAAAGAGGTGATGCCGAAGGTCTTTCAATTTTTCATCGGCTCAAAATGTTAAAGAACCAAATCTTCCGAAACGACCAAAACACAATCCACAGACTCGAACAATTTCTGCTTGAAGAACGAAACGAGCGTAAAGGATTGTAGCTCAATCGAAACCTAGCCTGATAATTTGGCTAAGTAAATCTTACGAGGCCATCGTTCTTTGACCAAAATCTCTGAGATGATCAACAAGCGTCTCAAACTCATCACCGCCGACAAACGAGATCTTTATGTGACCAGATCCATTCTCTTTCGATTGAATGGAAACTGCGCACTTCAAAATCAGACTCAGTTGCCCTTCCAACCGAGCGATATCTGCGCTCTTCCTTTGGCTCGCCATCAAAGTTGAGCTTGAGCCCTCCGCTTTCATGTCTTTGGCTTGCTTCTCGGTCTGTCGAACCGTCCAGCCCGCTTGAACAGCTTTTTCCGCCAATCGATCGGGATCGGGCGCACTGAGCAACGCCCTGGCATGACCAGCTGAAAGCTTCCCTTCTCGCAAAAAGCTTTTTATTGTCTCAGTGCAAGTCAAAAGCCGTAGCGTATTCGCCACATGGGGACGACTTTTTCCGACATATTCCGAAACTTGCTCTTGAGAGTAAGCAAATTTCTCGATGAGCGATTGGTAGCCTTCCGCTTCTTCGATTGGATCAAGATCGGCCCGCTGAACGTTTTCGATTACAGCAATGAGATAAGCCTCTTGCTCAGAAAGCTCTCGGAGTATGCATGGTATTTCGATAAGGCCGCAGAGTTGAGCCGCTCTCCAACGCCTTTCGCCCGCGACGATCTTGTATCGATCCTCTTCCTTATCGATTTTCGAAACAATGATCGGCTGGATCAGGCCATTCTGCCGGATCGAAGCTGCTAATTCAGTGAGCTTCGTCTCATCAAAAAACCGCCTTGGCTGGCTTGGATTCGGCTCAATACATTCTATAGGAACGTAAATAATACGCTCGTTTGCGCGCCTATCCTTTGATGTATCGAGTCGTTTCTGGCTCGCTGGTACTTCAGCAACCACATCGGCAAAGAGCGCTTCCAATCCTCGTCCCAAGCCGCTACTCGACGTTCCGCTCATTTTTTTTCCTATACTTTCTGCCCGGCTGTAGTTCTTTCTAAAAACTCTACAGTCAGCTTTAGGTAAGCCTGCGATCCGGAGTTCGCTTTATCGTGCAACAACACAGGAACACCATATGACGGCGCCTCCGATATCTTAGTCGATCGAGGCACAATCGTATCGTACACTAAATATCCAAGTTGAGCTTTGGCGTCATCCGCGACATCTGATGAAAGCCGGCTCTTCCGATCAAACATCGTCAACACGATACCTTCGATCACAAGTTCTGGATTCAATCGGCTCTGCACCCGCTTCACGGTATTTATAAACTGCGCCATTCCTTCAAGCGCAAAAAATTCACATTGCAGTGGAATGACCACGCCTTCAACGGCTGTCAGTGCATTGATCGTTAAAAGATTTAACGAGGGAGGACAGTCGATGATCACAAACTCGATTTTAGCGCCTTCAGAAGTGTTGTGCTCATAGAAAGCCTGCAATGCCGACCTAAGGAGAGTCCTGCTCTCTAACTTCTCAGAGAGCTCAATATCGATCCCATAGAGCGCCTCAGTCGACGGAACCAAGAACAAATTATCAACAACATCAATTTCAATCGCACATTCGGAAATTCTTCTGTCCCCACGCAAAACATCCACAGCGCTCATTTGCCTCGCGGATCGCGAGACACCCAGCCCAGTACTCGCATTGCCCTGTGGATCTAGATCGATCAAAAGCGTGTTCCGGCCGGAAATCGCCAATGCTGCAGCTAAATTTACTGCCGTCGTCGTTTTTCCGACTCCACCCTTTTGATTCGCTATCGCAAATGCGCGTGGCATCTATCCCTCATTCGTTCAAATTCTAGTTTACCAAATCGTGAAACGTGCAACAAAGGCTTTTTTGGAAATTCGCACGGCTTCGAATTCATAAACTCCCGAAAAATGAATTGCCAAGCCATCAATCTCTGAATGAATGTTTGGGCCTTTTGCGAGCACCATTTTCGTCTGAGAGGAATGCCCTTGAGCAAGCGTTGCCAAAGTTTTCAAATCAGCAAATGCCTTAGCGACGAGGACAGAAGCGAATAAAGATACATCACTTTCAATCCGCTTTGACGATATTGAAAGCGGCAGCTTTGCCAACCGCGACGCTTCTCTGAGGAACGCACACTTTCGGTGATCACTGTCGACCGCAGTCCAAGAACAGCTGGAGGAGCCTAGGCTTAAATGGAATGACAGTGCGAACCAAATCGTAACGCCATTCCCAGAGCCAATATCCGTAATCAAGTCCTCTCCATTCAGGGCTCTCGAAATTTCATAACTCTCGCTCAATGAGATCCGGTCTAAGAATAAGTTGTCTTGTGATGTTAGATTGATTTTATTATTCCATTGATACAATAATTCTTGTAAAATTGCCAGATCTTGAAGAACTTGGCACCGAGCTAATATTGATCGTCGTTCCATTATTTCGATGAGCGCATCTGACTGTCAATCAATGGCTTATAAAGCGCCTCGGCCGAAATGAATTCATTGAGACGTTTGCTGAGCCAATCTTTATGACACGACCGCTTAGTATTTGAGTGGAGATTGAAGGATTTCACCAGATCCTCTCGATCTTTTTTTGTATCTCTTTCGATCTTTGAAGACATCTGATATTCCTGCAGCCTCTCAATTATCGAATTCGCTCGCTGCTCTTGTTCGGATTCGACAGGCTCCACTGAAGACATAAAAGCCGACATCCGCATTTCAGCGTTATCAATTCGAAGGAAAAGGCGTGCTTCTGCTCGAGATGTGAACATCCGATATGGCTCGTGAATAACGGTCCCGCAAAGATCCTCTGTCATAACGCCTAAATAGCACTGATTTGGCGAGAACACGATCTGGCTTTTTCCCCTGCACTTCCGCCCCGCATTGAGACCAGCGATCAAACCAAGCCCCGCAGCCTCTTCGTAGCCCGTGGTCCCCAAAATCTGCCCAGCAAAAAAGAGATTGGCCACCCTTTGGCTTTCAAGATTACCCGCAACTTCTGTCGGCTGAATGAAATCATATTCAACCGCATACCCATACTGCAGAATTTCAGCCTCCTCGAGACCTCGAATTGACCGCACAAACATCTCTTGCACTTCTCGAGGCAGCGAGGTGGAAATGCCATTTGGGTAAATCCAATCGCCATCTAACGTTTCTGGCTCGAGGAAAATGTTATGCGATGCTTTATCAGAAAATCGCACAATCTTATCTTCGATCGACGGACAGTATCGCGGTCCTGCGCTTTCGATTAAACCCCCATACACCGCCGACTGATCGAGGTGCGCGCGAACAATATCATGCGTCTCCGAGTTGGTGGCCGTTACTCGGCAACTCACCTGAGGACAAAGAAACCGGTCTGTCATAATCGATAGGAAGTATGGATCTTCGTCGCTCGGTTGAGGCGTCAATGATGTCCAATCGATCGATGACTTCGCCAGCCGCGGCGGCGTTCCAGTCTTTAGTCGACCAATCGAAAAACACTTGTCGCGGAGCTGGCGGCTTAACGCGGTCGACGCCCGTTCATTAACGCGGCCGCCGGCAACAATTTCTTGGCCGCAGAACAGCTTGCCGCCCAAAAAAGTTCCCGTCGTGATGATCACACACCGCGCGCGTATCAAACCAGACCGGAGCCCAAAAACGCCTTCGACTTGCCCGTTTCGAATCTCCAAGCGCTCTACTTCATCTTCGATGATATCTATGTTCTCACCGCGACGCAGCTCCGCTTGCATCGCCGATTTAAAAAGCCCCCGATCGCATTGGACCCGAGGGCCGCGAACCGCTGGGCCGCGGCTCCGGTTCAAGAGCCGGAAATGGATACCCGCTTGATCGGCAACCTTTCCAATGAGCCCGCCCAGCGCATCAACCTCCCGCACGATGTGACCTTTTCCGACGCCGCCAACGGCCGGATTGCAGGACATTTCGCCGATCGTGTCAGAGCGCAAAGTTACCAGAGCGACTCTCCGGCCCAGGCGGTGCGCCGCATGCGCCGCCTCACATCCGGCATGACCGCCCCCGATCACCAGGACCTCATAATCCGCCGCCAGATGTTTCACGTGAAACACTCCTACTTTCCGATGCAAAACCTGGAGAAGATCGCGCCCAGCATTTCCTCAGTGGTGACGGGCTCCATGAAGGATTGCAGTCGATGGGCAGCGGCCCGGAGATGTTCGGCAGCGATCTCAATGCTTTCCGGAGAGAGAGCCGCTTGTCCAGCCCGCAGATTTTCCAACGCGCTTTTCAAGTGAACGCTCCGCTGCGACGCGTCGCTTAGGACCGATGGCGACCAAACGTACGCGCTGATCTGTTCATCGAGCCACCCATTTACCTCCTGAAGAGCGGTTCCGTCAAAGACGCTGACGAAGCGCGCGCGCTCTAAAAACGAGTCGGGCACAGCTTCGATGGCGTCTGGGCCCAGATCGGCTTTATTAACTAAAACGAGATCATGATCTGTGATCATCCCCTTAAACGCTTCAAGTGTTTGAACGGAGTCGATCGCCACCATCAGGATTCGCCGGTCCGCCGCCTTCGCCACCGATCTGGCGCGATCGATCCCGAGGCTCTCGATTTCATCGTCGGTCGCGCGTTGGCCGGCAGTATCGATGAACGTCACCAGACTTGCGCCGCGCCAGCCCTGGATGCGGAGCGCGTCGCGCGTGGTGCCCGGCTGGTCAGAGACAATCGCCGCGTCGTAACCCGTCAAGGCGTTGAGCAAGGTCGATTTCCCCGCGTTCGGGGGGCCGATAATCGCAACCGACATGGGTTCGGACCGCGGATCAAGCGTGTCTTCAGTCTTCACTTCCCCCGCGATCTCCTGCTCGAGCTCGACGATCCGACGCTTCCCCGCTTCGATGATGTCGAGCTCGATATCCTCTTCGGAAAAGTCGATGGAAGCCTCGATGAAAGCGGTGATCTCAAGCAGCCGATCCCGCCATCCGGCAACCTTGCGCCCGAGCGCGCCATCAAGCATGTGCGCGGCCCGCCGGGCCGCCGTCTCGCTTTCGGCGTTGATCAGATCCGCCAACCCGGCGAGTTGGGCCGCATCGAGCCGCTCATTCTGATGCGCGCGCCAGGCGAACTCGCCCGCGACCGCCAGGCGGACATCCAGTCCATCTAGCGCGCGACTGACCTGTCGGACGAGCACGGGCGCGCCGTGCAGATGGAGCTCAAAACTCTCCTCGCCGGTGAAGCTGGCGGCTTTGGCGAAACGCAGCACCAGGGCTTGGTCGATGAGGTCACCTGAGCCCGGATCTCGGATCGCGCGCAGGCTCGCCATTCGGTGAGCAGGCAGCGGGCCGCCCAGAAACGCCGCCAAAACCTCGTCTGACCGCGATCCGCTCACGCGAACGATCGCCACAGCAGCTCGGCCGACCGCAGTTGCGGGGGCGTAAATCGTGTCGGACGGGTTCGCGGTTTGATAGGTGTGCGCCATGCGGCGGACTTAGCGCACGGTCCTGTGGACCAAAAGCGGCTAGGCGTTCATCGAGTCGAAAAATTCGCCATTGGTTTTGGTTTGGCGAAGTTTTCCAAGAAGGAACTCGATGGCGTCGACGGTGCCCATCGGATTGAGAATTCGGCGCAGGACATAGGTCTTGGTGAGATCGCCCTTCTCCACCAGCAGCTCTTCCTTACGGGTTCCGGACTTCAGGATGTCGATGGCCGGGAACACGCGCTTGTCGGCGACCTTCCGATCAAGAACCAGCTCCGAGTTGCCGGTGCCTTTGAACTCTTCGAAAATCACCTCGTCCATACGGGAGCCGGAATCGATCAGAGCGGTGGCGATAATCGTCAGTGACCCGCCTTCTTCAATGTTCCGGGCGGCGCCGAAGAAACGTTTGGGGCGCTGTAAGGCGTTCGCGTCAACGCCGCCCGTCAGCACCTTGCCGGATGCGGGCACGACCGTATTGTAGGCGCGTCCGAGGCGCGTGATGGAATCGAGAAGAATGACGACGTCCTTCTTCATCTCGACCAAGCGCTTGGCTTTTTCGATGACCATCTCGGCGACCTGGACATGGCGAGACGCGGGCTCGTCGAAAGTCGAACTGATGACCTCGCCACGGACCGAGCGCTGCATGTCCGTGACCTCTTCGGGCCGCTCATCGATCAGCAAGACCAGAAGATAGCATTCCGGATGATTCGCCGTGATCGAGTGGGCGATATTCTGCAGCAACACCGTTTTACCGGTCCGCGGCGGCGCAACGATCAGGGCCCGCTGTCCCTTTCCGAGCGGCGCGACCAGGTCGATCACGCGCGCGCTTCGATCTTTTATCGTGGGATCGTCAATTTCCATCTTCAGCCGCTCATCGGGATACAGCGGCGTCAAATTATCAAAGTGAACTTTATGGCGCTGATTCTCTGGCGACTCGAAGCAGATCGAGTTCAGCTTCAGAAGCGCAAAGTATCTTTCGCCTTCCTTTGGGCCCCTAATCGTTCCTTCAACGATATCGCCCGTTCGTAAGCCGAACCGTTTGACGATGTTTGGGCTCACATAAATATCATCGGGTCCCGCCAGATAATTGGCGTCAGCGGATCTCAGAAACCCAAAGCCGTCTTGCAAGACCTCAATGACGCCGCTGCCGGTAATTTCGACATCGTCGGCAGAAAACTGCTTGAGGATCGCGAACATCAGCTCTTGTTTGCGCATCGCATGCGCGCTTTCGATTTCGAGCTGTTCAGCGAATGTTAAAAGGTCTTTCGGCGACTTGGCTTTCAAGTCGTCAAGACGGATGACGTCGGTCTCCATCGCGGCACCAGATTTTAAAACAGGAAAAAAGCGCGCTGAGAGGACCCCAGCCCGTAAGTTTCTCACCCCGTACGACGGGGCCGGCAAACCGTCAAGCGCGAAGCGCCTTAGCCGTGATCCGTCTCACGCCACAGCCGAAGCAGCTCGCTCACCGCGCCGATATCGCTGGTGGGGGTCACGCCATGGCCGAGATTGAGAATATGCGGCCGTTGGCGAAAAGCGTCGGCTTGCGCAGCGATCGCCGCCGGCAACGCGTCGTAAGGCGCGCGGAGATGCGCCGGATCGATATTGCCCTGAAAGGCGATCCCTTCCGGTACGACGCTGTGCGCCCAACGCGGATCGGTTTGGCTGTCGAGCGCGAGCGCGTTCGGCCGCACCCGTTCGGCGTAGGCGCCGAGGCCGCCGCCCAGCCCTTTTGGAAAGGCGATGATCCGCGCGGACGGGGTATTCCCGCGGATCGCCGCGACGATGCGCTCGGCCGGACCGAAAACCGCGTCCTCGGCCATCGTCCAGGGCGCTGAGCCGGCCCAGCTGTCGAACAGCTTCACCGCGTCGGCGCCGGCGGCCAACTGCGCTTTCAGGAACGCCGAAACGCTCTGCTCGAGCACCGTCATCAACCGCCTGAAAGAGGCCGGATCCCGTAGCCAGAAGAGCTTCGCCGCGGCGTGGTCCGACGAGGATCGGCCCTCGATCATATAGGTCGCCAAGGTCCAGGGAGCGCCTGCGAAGCCGATCAGCGCGATTTCGGGGGGCAGCGCCGCGCGAACGCGTCGGACGGTCTCCAGCACCGGTTCGAGCCGCTCTAGAACGGCGTCAGGCTCCAACCGGTCGAGATCCGACGGATCCGTCATCGGGTCGAGGATCGGTCCGACGCCCTCCTCGAACCGCACCGACCGACCCAAGGCGTAGGGTATGACCAGGATGTCCGAAAACAGAATGGCGGCGTCGAAGCCGAAGCGGCGGATCGGCTGCAACGTCACTTCGGTAGCGAGCTCGGGCGTGAAGCAGAGTTCGAGAAAGCCGCCCGCAGCGCGGCGCGTCTCTTGGTATTCCGGCAGGTAGCGCCCCGCCTGGCGCATGAACCAAGCCGGCGGCGGCGTGACGCGCTCGCCCTCGAGAACACGGATCAATGCGTTCACCAGCTTTCTCCTATTATATAGAATCTCTTTTTAAAGAGGTTGTCGTAGGGCGGTGGATAACTGGGGCCGGCGTCGGCGCCCAGGGTTCGGAGCGTCCCATGATCCTAAAGCACAGGCGCCATCAGGCGCCTCGGGTGATCCAACCCGCGAGCGGTTGTGTCGCATCATAGGGCGCGTTCCGGCCGGCCTTCAGGTTATCCGCAGGTCCTCCCGGGGGATAAGGCGTGAGCGTTTAAGGCCGAGCGTGCGGATGCGCGCCGGGAATTAGAACAATAAATGAACAAATTTCCGGTCGGGCGCGCAGGTTCGCAGATAGAGGGCCGTTGGCGCCTTGGAACATTAACAGTTTGTTAAGAGCAACAGCGGGGGACCAGACGGCGAATGGGCGAAATCGTATTGGCTTCGGGCAGCGCCGTGCGGGCGCGGATGCTTGCGGCGGCTGGATTGCGGTTTTCAGTCGAGCGGCCAGAGGTCGACGAGCGCGATCTCGAAGTCCGCTTTCTCGGCTCTGGCGGAGCGCTGGCGGATCTGCCGGCGCAATTGGCGGCGGAAAAAGCGCTGGCCGTGTCGCGCCAGCGGCCAGAGGCATGGGTGATCGGAGCGGATCAGGTGCTGTCGAGCGCTTCGGGCGAAGCCTTGGCCAAGGTTGCGTCGATGGACGCCGCGCGCGACCGGCTGCGGCGGCTGCAGGGGCGCGCGCATCGGCTGCGCACCGGAGCCGCGATCGCGCGCGGCGGACAGGTGCTGGCGAGCACGCTCGAGGAGGTCGAGGTCGCTTTGCGCGCGGTCGATGACGCGGAGCTCGACCGCTATCTTGAGCGCGCGGGCGCGGCCGTGACGGGGTCGGTCAGCTGCTATGAGATCGAAGGCTTCGGCGCGGCTCTGATTGATCGGCTGGAAGGCGATTATTTCAGCGCGTTGGGCCTGCCGCTGTTTTGGGTGTTCCGGACGCTTCGGGCGCAGGGCGCGGCGGTGTTTCCTGGCGAAGGCGGATAAAGGGCGCGACGATGAGCGGTTTAAGACTGACGGGCGTGCTCGGCTATCCGGCCGCCCACAGCAAGTCGCCAATGATCCATAACACCTGGCTCAAGCGCGCCGGCTTGAACGGGCTGTACGCGCCGATCGAAGTCTCGCCGGGTCATTTCGAGGCCTGGCTGCGGATCGCGCGCGACGTCGGCTTCGTCGGGTTCAACGTGACGATCCCTCATAAGACAGCGGCGTATCGCGCGGCGGAGGTGTTGACCGAGACGGCGCGGCGTTGCGGGTCGGTGAATACGTTGTGGTGGGACGGGGCCGGACGATTAAACGGCGACAGCACCGACGGGTTCGGTTTTATCGAGAATCTGCGGCGGGGCGCGCCGGATTTCACGTTCGCTGGCGCGCGCGTGGCGCTGCTGGGCGCTGGCGGCGCGTCGCAGGCGGTGGCGATGGCGCTGGTTGACGCTGGGGTCGGCGAGATCGCGGTGTTCAACCGAACCAAAGAGAAAGCGACCGCCCTCGCCGCCGCATCTCCCGAGACGATTGTGGCGCGGACCTGGCCGCCGACCGCCGCCGATCTCGCGGCAGCGGATCTGCTCGTGAACGGCACCAGCCTGGGGATGACCGGCCAACCGCCGCTCGAACTTGATTGGCCGGCGCTGCGCGTGGGGGTTGTCGCCACCGATCTCGTCTACACGCCGCTGGAGACGCCGTTTTTGAACGCGGCCGCGGCGGCGGGCGCGCGGGTGGTCGACGGGCTTGGGATGTTGCTCCACCAGGCGCAGCCGGGTTTTGAGCGCTGGTACGGCCAAACACCGGAAGTGGACGGAGCGCTGCGGCGGGCCGTCCTCGACAGCGTCGGCTATCTTCCGTGATCCGGCTGGGACTAACCGGCTCGATCGCGATGGGCAAATCGACGACGGCGGGCTTGTTTCGCGACGAAGGCGTCGCAGTTCACGACTCCGACGAGGCCGTCCACCGGCTTTATGGCCCCGACGGCGTCGCGTCGCGGCGGATCGCCGAGATCGCGCCGCAGGCGGTTGGTCCGGAGGGCGTGGATCGCGCCGTCTTGAAGGAGGCGATCGCCCAAGATCCTCAGCTTTTGTCGAAGTTAGAAGAGATCGTGCATCCGCTGGTCGCCGCAGATCGACGCGCTTTCGAACGAGCGGCGGCGGCTCGTGGCGAGAAGCTGGCGTTATTTGATATCCCGCTGCTCTTCGAAACAATGATGGCGAACGAGCTTGATAAAATCATTGTCGTCACCGCCGGACCCGACATTCAGCGCGCGCGCGCTTTGGCGCGGCCTGGAATGACGGAAGCTCACTTCGATCGTATCTTAGCGCGCCAGGTTCCGGACGCCGAAAAACGGGCGCGCGCAGACTTTGTGATCGATACCGGACAGGGTATAGAGGCGGCAAGGGCCCAGGTTCGCGATATCTTGAAGAAGATGCGCAGAGAGGCCCAGGGGCGAAATGACAACAGGCAAAATTAGAGATGCGAGAAATCTCTCTCGATACTGAGACCACAGGTCTCCAGGCGTTGAACGGAGACAGAATTGTCGAAATCGGCTGTGTCGAATTGATTAATCACGTGGCGACGAATAACGTCTTCCACGTCTATCTTGATCCGGAACGTGAAATGTCGGCGGAAGCGTCGGCGATCACGGGTATTACCGATGAACAGCTGCGCGGAAAGCCGAAATTCGCTGAGATCGTCGACGGGTTTTTGCGCTTCGTCGCGGGCGCGCCGTTGGTGATCCACAACGCAAGCTTCGATATGGGCTTTCTCAACATGGAGCTGCGGCGCGCCGGGCGACCTGAACTGCCGCTCGACAAGGTGGTCGACACGCTCGCGATCGCCCGAAAACGATTTCCGGGCTCCCAATCCAATCTCGACGCCCTCTGCCGACGCTTCGGCGTCGACAACAGCGCGCGGGAAAAGCACGGGGCTTTGCTGGACGCCGAACTGCTGGCCGAGGTCTATCTCGAGCTGCGCGGGGGTCGACAGCCCGGCTTGTCGCTCAAAGCGCCGGGCGCGCTCGACGAGAATGATCCGGTGGCTCAACAGCGGGTCGCCGACTGGCCTCGCGATCGCAGACGCAGGCTGACGTCGGAGGAAGAAGCGGCCCACCGGGTTTTTGTCGACACCCTGGGCGGCGAGCCGATTTGGCGCTCGACGCCGGATTGGGCCGCGCCAGAGGCTTCCCCCGACGCGGCCGCGTGATCAGGCCTCGGCGTTGGCCGCGGCTTGCTCCATATGCGAGCGATACAGGCTGGCGAAATCGATCGGATCCAGCATCAGCGGCGGGTAACCTCCGTCGCGCGTGACTTCGGCGACGATACGGCGTGCGAAGGGGAAGAGCAGACGCGGGCACTCGATCAGCAGAACCGGCTGCAGCATCTCGCGCGGCACATTGGTGACTTCGAATACGCCAGCGTATTCGAGCGCCATTTTAAAGACTTCATCGCCAGATGCCGCAGCGCTGACATCAACTTTCAAAACAATGAGATAACGATCTTCGCCAAGAGATTTTGCGTCGACGTTCACCTGCACGCTTATGTTCGGCTTTCCCGACGGCGTCTTGTTGCCGCTGGCGGCGATGTTGGCGAAAGAAAGCGCGCGCACGTATTGCGACAGAACGGACATCTTCGGGTCAACGACCTGCCCCGGTGATTTGGCGGCTTCAGATGCGGCCTCTGTCATGATCAACTCCTCGATAATTGAGCGGCGCTGACGCGTAGCAGGTCCGCGGCGTCGCGCAAAGCCGGGCGAGAGCGCGCGCTCAGGCGTCGGGGCGGCGGTCGCGGGGGTCGATTTCGATCGCGTCTTCCACATCGCCGGAACCGGGGCGAGGGCGGCGGCGCGCCAGATTTGGAGCCGAGGCGGCGTCGGAGGCGGTTTGGGCGTCGGCCGGCCGAGGGTTCGGCGCGTTCGGATCGCGCGCGGAGCCGGAGGAGTCGGCGGGCTCCGAGCCGCCGTCGGTCGAGCGGCTGCGAACGAAAACGGCCGCGCGCCGGATCACCAGACGCGCGACTGCTCGGCGCACCGGCGGGACCAGCAGCGCGAGGCCGATCGCGTCGGTCAAGAAACCCGGGGTGAGCAGCAACAGACCGGACGTGAACACCAGCATGCCTTCGGAAAGAAGGTCGGGCAGCTCGAGAACCCCTTGGCTGCGTTGCGCTCGCCGTAACAGCTGGACGCCCTGTCGACGCAGCGCCCAGGTGCCAAGAGCGGCGGTCGCCAACACCGTTCCTAACGTCCACCAAAGGCCGATCCGATCACCGATGGTCACGAACAGCGCGATTTCGATCAGCGGCACTGCGAACAGCAGCAGGAATAACGGCATGTGAACGGCTCTTCGTTACGGTCCAGCCCGGTCGGCGCAGGCTTCAGAGGCCCCGCCGCGGCGACGGAGGCGTTTGAACGATTGCAAGCGGGGGCGACCACGCCTCAAAAGCCCTATATACGCCGTGAGTCTCGGTCACCGATCCCACGAAAGCCGACCCTATGCACCAAAACGATTTGCTCGTCCTCGTCATGCTCGCGATCGTCGCGGGTTTCTTGCTGTTCCGCCTGCGCAGCGTGCTGGGCGACCGGTCCGGTTTCGAGAACCCGGAGAAATACGGACGCGGCGAACGCGGCCAGCAGGCGTCGACCGAGGATTCCGCCGGCAACGTCGTCAGCATGCCGCGTCGGGGAGACGATCAGGCGGATGCGGATATCTTCGCCTTCACCGAGATCGACACGCCGCTTGGTCAAGAGCTTAAAGCCATCAAATCGGCGGAAACCGGGTTCGATCTGCGCGACTTCATCGACGGGGCCAAGTCGGCGTACGAAATGCTGCTGACCGCTTACGAGAGCGGTGAGAAGAAAACGCTCAAGACTTATTTGGCCGACGACGTGTACAAGGCGTTTGCGGATGCGATCGATCAAAGGTCAGCGCAGAAGCTGAGCGTAGATATGAGATTTGTCGGCATTAAAAGCGCTGAACCGGTGGACGCCAAGTTCTCGCCGGCCTCGCGCGAAGCTGAGATCGCGGTGAAGTTCGTCGCCGAGATCGTCATGGTCGTGCGCAACGCCCATGGCGAGGTGGTCGAAGGCGATCCGAGCGCCGTGCGCAAGATCGGCGACACCTGGACTTTCGGTCGCGTGATGGGCGGCGGCAACCCCAACTGGACTTTGATCGCCACAGGCGAATGACGGAGGCTGGATGCGGCGGCGGATACGATCAGCGGGCGCGCTCGCGGCCGTGTTTCTGGCGGCGGCCTGCGCCACCGGACCAGAGGTGACCGACGAGGACCGCGCGCCGGCGCCGAGCGTCGCCGGCGCGCCGCAGCTGACGCCGAAAGACGACGCGTCGGGGCGCCGGCTGTACGTCGACCGGAAAACCGGGCTCGACGTTGAAATCCTGACCTATGACGATCTGCCGGGCTGGACGCTCGATGACCACGCGGCCGCGCTGCCGGCGTTTCGACGGTCGTGCGCGCCGATTCTTCGCGGGGCGCGGCCCGGAGGCTTCGCCGGCGCTGCGGAGGATTGGCGGAAAACCTGCGCCGCGGCCTCGACGCTGACGCCCCCGGCGATGCGCGCTTTCCTCGAGATCGGCTTCACGCCGGTGCGGCTAGCGCCCGGAACCGAAGGCCTGGCCACGTCCTATTACGAACCGGTGCTCGACGCGCGGCGAGCGCCCGACGGCCGGTTTCAACATCCGGTCTATCGAAAGCCGCCCGAGCTCGACGGCGGGGCCGAAGGCTATGGCGTCCGCCAACCTGACGGATCGCTGAAGCCGTTTTTGACCCGCAGCGAGATCGACGCCGGGGCGCTCGCCGGGCGCGGGCTCGAGATCGCCTATCTCGCGGACCCGGTCGATCTGTTCTTTCTGCACATCCAAGGCTCGGGGTTGCTGCGCTTCCGCGACGGCGAGACGCTTCGGGTCGGCTTCGCCGCGAAGAACGGCCATCCTTACGCGTCGGTCGCCGAGGCCATGACGGCGCGCGGCTGGGCCCGGCCAGGGCAGGCGTCGGCGGACTATATCCGCGAGTTTTACCGGCGCGATCCGGCCCGGGGCCGAGAAGCCTTGGCCGCGAATAAATCCTACATCTTTTTCACGCCGCTCGACGGGCTCGAAGCGTCGGCCGGGCCGGTCGGGGCGCTGGGCGTTCAGCTGACCGACGGCCGCAGCATCGCGGTGGATCGCGCCTTCGTGCCCCTGGGGGCTCCGGTCTGGTTGATCACCGAGGGCGGCGGCCTGTCGACAAACCGGCTGGTCGTCGCGCAGGACACCGGAAGCGCGATCAAAGGGCCGCAGCGCCTGGATTATTTCTGGGGCACCGGGGACGAAGCCGGCGCGCGCGCTGGGCGGGTGAAACAGCCGGCGACGCTGACGATGCTGCTGCCCAACGCGCTTTTGGCGCGTTTGATCGGAGCGGGGGCGTAACATGGGCGGCGGCGCGGGACGCGGCCGCCGTCGCCGCCAGGTGACCGAGGAAGAGGCGGCGCTCTGGCGCGCCGTGACGCGGCACGACGTTCGCCACCGAAGCGACGCGTCGAAGCCGCTCGGGGACGAGGCGGACAAACCGGCCGCGCCGCCCCGCGCGGCTCAAACCGCGCCGCCGGTGTCCGACCCCCCGGCGCTCGCCGCCGCGCCGCCGCCCCGGCGACTGAAGCCGACCGGGACGCCGCAGCCGCTGGTGTCGGTCAACAGGGCCCCGGATCCGGTCGGCCGGCTGAGCCCGAACACGCCCGGCATCGACCGAAACACGGCCCGACGACTGCGTCAGGGGCGGATCGAACCGGACGCTCGGATCGATCTCCACGGCATGACGGCCGAGCGGGCGCATGGCGCGCTCAGGGCCTTTTTGATGCGCGAGCACGCGTCCGGATCTCGGGTGGTTTTGGTGATCACCGGAAAGGGCGGCCGCCGCCGAGAGCCGGAGGGCTACGAAATGCGAGAGCTGCCCGAAGGGTCTGGCGTGCTGAAGAGCCTGACGCCCCATTGGCTGGGAACGCCGCCGCTGTCGCAGCTGGTGGTGGGGCAATTCCAAGCGAGCCCGAAACATGGCGGATCGGGCGCTCTGTACGTGTATCTCCGCAAATCGCGCCGCTGAACGGTCGGCCGATCAGAGAATGAAGCGTCTCAGATCCTGATCGCGCGCGACCTCGGTCAGCCGGTCTTCGACAAAAGCGGCGTCGATGGTGACGTCGCGACGCTCCTCGGTGAGGTCGGGCGCCTCGAAGGACAGATCGGCGAGCACGCGCTCGAGCACCGTGTGCAGCCGACGCGCGCCGATGTTCTCGATCGCTTCGTTCATCTCCGCCGCCGCTTTGGCCAACGCGCGGACGCCGTCCTCGGTTACGATCAAGCGAACGCCTTCGGTCGCCATCAGCGCGACGCTCTGTTTCACGAGACTGTTCTGAGGCTCGGTGAGGATCCGAACGAAATCCGCTTCGGTGAGCGCGCCGAGGGTCACGCGGATCGGCAATCGCCCCTGCAACTCGGGAAGCAGATCCGAGGGTTTAGACACGTGAAACGCGCCTGACGCGATGAACAGAATGTGGTCGGTCTTCACCGGTCCGTGCTTGGTCGCGACGGTCGCGCCCTCGATCAGCGGCAGCAGATCCCGCTGCACCCCTTCGCGGGAAACGTCCGCGCCGCGGGTTTCGGCGCGCGCGGCGACCTTGTCGATTTCGTCGAGAAACACGATGCCGTCCTGCTCGACCGCGGCGACCGCCTCGCGCGCGACCTGATCTTCTTCGATCAGCTTGTCCGCCTCTTCGGTCAGCAGCACGGCGTGGGATTCGGCGACCGAGAGTTTGCGTTTGCGCCGCCGGCCGCCGAAGGCTTTGCCGAGCAGGTCTTGCAGGTTCATCACGCCGACGCCGCCGGGCTGGCCGGGCAGCTCCATCATCGGCGTCGCCGGTCCGGCGTCCGCGACCTCGACGTCGATCAGCTTGTCGTCGAGCTCGCCTGATCGGAGCTTTTTTCGAAAGCTCTCGCGCGTGGCGCTGCTGGCCGCCTCGCCCACCAGCGCGTCGATGCAGCGCTCTTCGGCGGCGCGTTCCGCCTCGGGGCGCACGCGCTCTCGCATCCGCTCTCGCACCATTGCGACGGCCACTTCGACCAAGTCGCGCACGATCGAGTCGACGTCACGACCCACATAACCGACCTCGGTGAATTTGGTGGCCTCGACCTTTAGAAACGGGGCCTGGGCGAGCTTGGCGAGCCGTCGCGAGATTTCGGTTTTGCCGACCCCGGTCGGGCCGATCATGAGGATGTTCTTGGGGAAGACCTCGTCCCGGATCTCGGCGTCGAGCTGCCGCCGACGCCAGCGATCGCGGAGCGCGACCGCCACGGCGCGCTTCGCGTCGGCTTGGCCGATGATGAAGCGGTCGAGTTCGGAAACGATCTCGCGGGGAGAGAAAGCGCTCATGCGGGCCTCGCTTCAGGGCGTCGCGCCCCGGCCGTTGGGCTCATCCGAGCGTTTCCACGGTCAGATGGGCGTTGGTGTAGACGCAGATTTCCGCAGCGATGCCCATGGCTTTGCGCGCGATCGCCTCGGCGTCTTCGGGGCCGTCGATCAACGCTCGCGCCGCGGCCAAGGCGAACGCGCCGCCCGAGCCGATCGCCGCGGCCCCGTGCTCGGGTTCAAGCACGTCGCCGGCGCCCGACAGCGTCAACATATGCTCAGGGTCCGCGACCAGCAGCATGGCTTCGAGCCGCCGGAGATAGCGGTCGGTCCGCCAGTCTTTGGCCAGCTCGACGGCGGCGCGGAGCAATTGACCCGGATGCGCCTCGAGCTTCGCTTCGAGCCGTTCGAACAGCGTGAAGGCGTCGGCGGTCGAACCGGCGAACCCCGCGATCACCGGCTTGCCGCCGCTGGAGAGCCGCCGCACCTTTCGCGCGTTGCCTTTCACGACCGTCTGGCCGAGCGACACCTGCCCGTCTCCGGCGATCGCGACCCGCTGATCTTTCCGCACCCCGAGGATCGTGGTGCCGCGCCAGCCGGGCAAGGCGCGTCGCTCGTCATCATGCGTCATCGCCGAGCGATATATGCGCGGGGCGTCGGCGCGCAATGATCGCGGCGCGGATTGCGCGGCGACGACTGGTCTTTCGCCGCCGTCGCGGTTTATAGGGGTTTCCCGTTCTTCTAAGGCAGCAGGCGCCGCATGCGATCGGCGACGATCACCCGAAAAACCACCGAGACGGATGTGAGCGTCGCGCTGACGCTCGACGGCGACGGTCAGTACGACGTCAAAACCGGTGTCGGGTTCTTCGACCACATGCTCGAGCAATTGGCCCGTCATGCGCTGTTCGACCTGACCGTGCGGGCCGAGGGCGACCGGCATATCGACGACCATCACACGGTCGAGGATGTCGGCATCGCGCTCGGGCGCGCGCTGCTCGACGCTGTCGGCGACGGGGCCGGACTGCGCCGTTACGGCTCTTGTCTGCTGCCGATGGACGAGGCGCTGACCCGCGCCGCGCTCGACGTTTCGAAGCGGCCGTTTCTGGTGTGGAACGTGCGCTTTCCAACGGCGAAAATCGGAACCTTCGACACCGAGCTGACGCGCGAATTCTTCACCGCTTTCGCGATGAACGGCGGCCTGACGCTACATGTGGAAACGCTCTACGGCGCGAACAGCCACCATATCGCCGAAAGCGCCTTCAAGGCGGTGGCGCGGGCGCTGCGAGACGCGCTGGAGATCGATCCGCGGAAGGCCGACGCGCCGCCCTCGACGAAAGGCGTGCTCGGATGACGACGGTGATCGTCGACTACGGGTCGGGAAATCTGCACTCGGCCGAAAAGAGCTTCGCGCGGATGGCCGCCGAGACGGGGTCTGGACCGGTGGCGGTGACCGCCGACCCGGAGATCGTCCGGAAAGCGGACCGGGTGGTTTTGCCCGGGGTCGGCGCGTTCGGCGATTGCGCGGCCGGGCTGGCCGGGGTTTCCGGACTGGTC
Source organism: uncultured Neomegalonema sp. (assembly GCA_964491865.1). Classification (GTDB taxonomy): domain Bacteria; phylum Pseudomonadota; class Alphaproteobacteria; order Rhodobacterales; family Rhodobacteraceae; genus JBCBRF01. The sequence continues at coordinate 20,067 of CAZBIG010000003.1, forward strand.
GAGGCGCTGGAAGAGGCGGCGCGGCGGCGTGGCGCGCCGTTTTTCGGGATTTGCGTCGGCATGCAGCTGATGGCGCCGATCGGCCTTGAACGGGGCGAGCATCGCGGGCTCGGCTGGCTGCCCGGCCGGGTCGAACCGATCCGGCCGTCAGACCCGGCGCTGAAGGTTCCGCATATGGGGTGGAACACGCTGACCGGCCTCGCGGCGCATCCGACGCTGGACGGGATCGTCGAGGGCGACGCGGTTTATTTCGTCCACTCCTTCCACAGGACGCCTGTGGACGACGCGCATGTCCTGGCGCGCGCCGAGTATGGCGGGCCGCTGACGGCGATGACAGGCGTGGACAATCTGATCGGGACCCAGTTCCACCCGGAAAAAAGCCAAGCCGTCGGATTGCGTCTGATCGCGAACTTTCTGAGGTGGCGACCGTGAGCGGCGGCATGATCCTCTATCCAGCGATCGATCTGAAGGACGGCGCGTGCGTCCGCCTGGTTCGTGGCGAGATGACCGAAGCGACGGTGTTTCACGACGATCCGTCCGAGCCGGCCCGGCGCTTCGTCGAGGCGGGCTGCCAATGGCTGCACCTCGTGGATCTGAACGGCGCTTTCGAAGGGCGGCCGGTCAACGGCGAGGCGGTCGAGGCGATCCTCAAGGCTGTGGATAAGCCTGTGCAACTTGGGGGCGGAATTCGTTCGCGGGCGATCTTGGAGACCTGGCTCGAAAAGGGCGTGACGCGGGCGATCCTGGGCACCGCCGCGGTGCGCGATCCGGCCTTCGTGCGAGAGGCCTGTCGGGCGTATCCGGGGCGCGTCGCGGTGGGGATCGACGCGCGGGGCGGCCGCGTCGCGGTGGCGGGTTGGGCCGAGACCACCGAGCTGACCGCGGCGGAGCTGGCGAAACGGTTCGAGGACGCGGGCGTGGCGGCGATCATCTACACCGATATCGATCGCGACGGCGCGATGGGCGGCCCGAACATCGCCGAGACCGCCGCGCTCGCGCGCGCGACGGCGATCCCGGTGATCGCGTCCGGCGGCGTTTCGGGCTTGGCGGATTTGATCGCGCTCCGCGATTGCGGCGCGCCGCTCGACGGCGCGATCTCGGGCCGCGCGCTCTATGACGGACGTCTCGACCTCGCCGAAGCGCTGGCGGCGCTGTCGGCCCCGACGATGCGCTAAGGAGAGCGGAATGCTGTCGGTTCGCGTCATCCCCTGCCTGGACGTGAAGGACGGTCGCGTCGTGAAGGGCGTTAATTTCGTCGATCTGCGCGACGCCGGCGATCCGGTCGAGGCGGCGACCGCCTATGACGCGGCCGGGGCCGACGAGCTCTGTTTCCTCGACATCGCGGCGAGCCACGAAGGCCGGAAGACGATTTTGGACGTGGCCACCCGAACCGCGGAGCAGTGTTTCATGCCGCTGACCATCGGGGGCGGCGTGCGCACGGTCGAGGACATCCGCGCGTTGCTGCTGGCCGGGGCGGACAAGGTCTCGATCAACACCGCCGCCGTGAAACGCCCGGATTTCGTGGCCGAAGCCGCGGACAAGTTCGGGGCCCAGTGCATCACCGTGGCCATCGACGCGCGACGGGTGTCGGCCCCGGACGCCCCCGGGCGGTGGGAGATCTTCACCCATGGCGGGCGCGAGCCGACCGGCGTCGACGCGGTGGCGTTCGCGAAATTGGTGACGGCGAAAGGCGCCGGCGAGATTTTGCTCACCTCGATGGACCGCGACGGCGTGAAGACGGGCTACGACACCGAGCTGACCCGCGCCGTCGCCGAGGCTGTGAGCGTGCCGGTGATCGCGTCTGGCGGCGTCGGGACCCTCGACCACCTGGTCGACGGCGTCACCGCGGGCAAGGCCAGCGCGGTGTTGGCGGCCTCGATCTTTCATTTCGGCGACCATACGATCGCCGAGGCCAAGGCGCATATGGCGGCGGCCGGCTTGCCGGTGCGCCAGCTGAACGCGGAGCGCTCATGACCGATCGGCTCGAGGTGCTGCGCCGGTTGGAAGCGACCATCGCCGAGCGTAAAGCGTCGGCGGATCCCGCCGGGTCTCATACGGCGCGGCTGCTGGCGCGCGGTCCCGCGACCTGCGCTCAGAAATTCGGCGAGGAGGCGGTCGAGGCCGTGATCGCCGCCGCCGAACGCGATCAGAATGCGCTGGTTTCGGAGAGCGCCGACGCCCTCTACCATCTGCTGGTGATGTTGGCCGCGATGGACACCCCGCTAGACGCCGTGCTCGACGAGTTGGCGCGTCGCGAAGGCGTCTCGGGCGTCGCCGAAAAGGCGGCGCGCCACGCGGCGGACGGCGCGCCGTGATCGAGATCCGCGAGGCGTTGGATCCGGCGGCCCTGGCGGACTGCCTGGCGATCCGACGAGCGGTTTTCATCGAGGAGCAGGGCGTCTCGGAGGCCGAGGAGATGGACGGGCTCGACGCCCAGTGCCGCCATTTCCTGGCGGTCGAGCGGGGCCGATCGGTGGGCGCTGCGCGCGTCAAGCCGCTCGACGGCCCGGATTGGCCGGACGGCGGATGGAAAGTTCAGCGCGTCGCGGTCCGCGCCGAGGCCCGCGGCCGGGGCGTCGGCCGCGCGCTGATGGCCCATATCGCGGCCATGTTCAGCGACGGCCGGCCGGTGGCGCTCGACAGCCAAGTATCCGCCCTCGGTTTTTACGAGCGGCTGGGTTTTTGCGCCGAAGGGCCGGAGTTTCTCGACGCCGGTATTCCGCACCGCCGCATGCGCTTGCGCGCGGGGGTCTGAGCCGGCTGGACAGCGTCTCGCCGCCGGGTCACAGCTGTCGGCGCGCCGTCACGCTCAGCCACACCGGGGGAGACCAATGTCCTATACCTATGACGATCAGAACGTGTTCGCGAAGATCCTGCGCGGCGAGATCCCGAACAAGACGGTCATGGAAACCGAACACAGCTTGGCGTTTCACGACATTCAGCCGGCCAAGCCCGTGCATGTTCTGGTGATCCCGAAGGGCGCGTACGTCAATTACGACCATTTCGTCGCCGAAGCGTCGGAAGCCGAGATCGTCGATCTCTTCCGCACGGTCGGCAAGGTGGCTCGGGAGTTGAAGGTGGCCGAAGCCGCCGGCGGCAACGGGTTTCGCGTGCTCTCGAACTGCGGGCCGGACGGGTTCCAGGAAGTGCCGCACCTGCACATGCACCTGTTCGGCGGCAGCCATTGCGGACCGATGATCAAGCGCGACGACGCGAGCTGAGACGGATCGGAACGATGCGGCCCAAGCACGCCGCGCCGATGACCAGGCGCCGTTTCGCCGCGTCGCTCTCGGGCGCGGCGCTGGCTTTTTCGGGGATCGCGCCGCGCGCAGGCGCCCATGACGGCCATCTCGAAGGGTCGCTGATGTTCGTCTTCGCCACGCGGCGTTCGGCCGACGGGCGCGCAATCTCGATCGATCTTGAGCTGTTCAACGGGTTTGGCGTCGCGGCGATCTTGCGGGGCCTGACCGCGACGGTCGGCGAGCGGGTCTCGATCGAGCGGCGGCGCGCCTTTTTCGGCCGCGACTTTTGGCAGCCCGTATCGCTGATCCGGCTCGAGCCGGAGGAAGCGGTGATGCTCGCCCCGCCCGACTATCGTTTGACGATCCACGGGGTGGACGCGCCCGCGGACAAGATGGTGTCTTTCGAGCTGGAGGCTGATTTCGGGCCTCTGGGCCAGATCCGCGGCGCGACCTTGGTCGGACCGGCCGATCTCGCCCGCGCGTCCGCCGCTCAGACGACGGAATAGGTCAGCAGCACCAGATGCAGCCCGACGCCGGCGACGCCCGCGCCAAGCTTGGCGCGAAGGCCCCCATCGCGCGCCAGCACGCCGAGGGCCACGCCGCAGAGGTGCAGCAGGGCGCTGGCCAGCATGAAGCCTAGCGCATAGCTCACCGGATCGGCAAGTTGCGGGATTTCTTCGCCATGCGCGTGACCGTGGAAAACCGCGAAGAACGCGACGAAGGCCATTGCGACGCCGAGAGGCAGACGCGACTGGGCGGCGATCGCGACCCCGAGGGCCAGCACCGAGAGAGAGATCGCGCCTTCGACCTCGGGCAGCGGCTGACCGGCCAACCCGAGCGCGCCGCCGAGGCCAAGAAACAGGACGAAGGCCGCGGGAACCGTCCAGACCGCCCGGCCGCCCAGTTGCACCGAGAGCAGTCCGACCGCCGCCATCGCGAGGAAATGGTCGAAGCCGAGGATCGGGTGGAAAAACCCGCTGAGAAAACCGTCGCCGCCGACATCGGCGGCGGCCGCCGGCGTCGCGAGCGTGGCGACCGCTCCAACGATCAAAAGTCCAGATCGCATGAAAACCCCCGAGAATTAGCGTTCGGAGATCAGCGCAACTCGGCCGAAAGCGCAAGGGGCGCCGAGAGGGGCGCCGAGCGGAAGACTGAGCCGCAAAGCCGCGCCCCGGCTGCGACGCCTTGCGTCCCCGTCCAACGCTCCGCATGCTTTGGCCCGGGAAGCGGGAGATTTGAGATGTATAAGTTGACCGTCATCGGGCCCCTGCCCGACGCCGGGCAGAAGATCGATCTTCGGCTCGCTTGGCTGATCCTGAGCTTTGATCGCATGGACGATTTCGACGAGTTGGATCCGAAGGCGTTCAATCTGAGCCCGGCCGATTTGGGCCGGCTCGCCCGTACGACCTTCGTCTACGATCCAGAGGACGAGGCCGCCGCGCGCGACAGGTTCGCGCCGGTCGAGTTGTCCACCGAGGTTTGGCGGGCCGTCTCGGAGTATGAGGGGCGCTACCAGGTCTCGAACCTGGGTCGGGTTCGCAGCCTCGACAGGGTGGTTAAGCATCGCGGCACCGGCAAGATGCAGGTGCGCGGCCGGGTGCTGAAGCCGTCGTGGAAAGACGGCGATCCCGACGCGGGCCACCCGTCGCTGATGTTGAGCAAAGAGAACGCCCAGAGGCGTCACTACGTGTCACGCTTGGTCTTGGCGACCTTCGAACGCCCGCCCCGAGAGGGAGAGATCGCGCGGTTCCGCAATGGCGACAGCTCGGACACCCGCTTGGTGAATCTGCGCTGGGGCACCCGGTCCGAGATCGTCCGGCCCGCGCCGCCCGCCACGAACGACCACGACCCGAAGCCGAGGCCAAAGGCGGATTAGAACCGCGGTTCTGCGCGCCCGATCAGCGCATCAGCCCGCGATCCGAAAACAGCGTCGCCAAGTCGGCCTCGGGCCGGGCGCCGAGATGCTGGATCACCTCGGCCGCCGCCACGCACCCCATGCGGCCGCAAAGCTCGGCGGAGGCCCCGCGGATCACGCCGTACAGAAAACCGGCGGCGAATTGGTCGCCGGCGCCGGTGGTGTCGATCAGGCGTTCGATCGGCTCGGCCGGCACCGCCACGCTCTGGCCGTCGGAGAGGATGACGCAGCCCCGTTCGCTGCGCGTCAGCGCCACCAGCGGGACTTCGGCGGCCGCCAGGCCGGCCGCGCGTTCGAAATCGTCGGTTTCGTACAGCGACAGGATCTCGGTCTCGTTGGCGAACAGGATATCCACAGGGCCCTGGACGATCTCGCGGAAGCTCTCGCGATGGCGGTCGACACAGAAGCTGTCGGACAGCGAGAGCGCCACGCGACCGCCGGCGTCGCGCGCGATCCGCATCGCGTCGAGGAAGGCGCGCTTGGTCTCGTCGCGGTCCCAGAGATAGCCTTCAAGATACAAGATCTCGGTGTCGGCCAGCGCGTCTTTGGGCAGATCGTCCCCGCTGAGCAAGCCCGAGACGCCCAGATCGGTGCACATGCTGCGCTGCGCGTCGGGGCTGACCAGAATCATGCTGCGCGCGGTTGCGCCAGGATGATCCGAAGGAAAGGGCGGCGTGTCGAACCGCGCGCCGACCGAGCGGATGTCGTGACTAAAGATCGCGCCCAGCTGGTCGTCTTTGACCTTCCCCACGAAACAAACCCGCGCGCCGAGCCCGGCGAGCCCGGCGATCGTGTTGCCGGCGGATCCGCCTGAAATCTCATGGGTCGGACCCATGGCACCGTAGATCGTCTGGGCCTGGGCGCTGTCGACAAGCATCATGCCGCCCTTGGGCACGCCATGGGTTTCGAGAAACGCGTCGTCGATACGCGCCAAAACGTCGACGATCGCGGCGCCGACGCCGACGACATCAAGGGATTTGCTCATGAGGACCGATCTTTCTGAGCGCCGGCGGCGCTTTTCTTACGGGCGGCGGGCGGCGGCGACTTGTCGGGGTAGCGGCAGAGATCCGCGATCGGGCAGCGCCAGCATTCGGGCGTGCGCGCCTTGCACAAATAGCGGCCGTGCAGGATCAGCCAGTGATGCGCGTGCCGATTAAAGGCGACAGGCACGACGTCTTCCAGCCGGCGCTCGACCGTGACCACGTCTTTGCCGGGGGCCAAGCCGATCCGGTTGCAGACCCGAAACACGTGCGTGTCGACCGCGTGGGTCGCCTGGCCGAACCACATGTTGAGAACGACGTTGGCGGTCTTGCGGCCCACGCCGGGCAGACTTTCGAGCGCGGCGCGGCTGCTGGGAACCTCGCCGCCGAACTCGTCGACGAGCTTCGCCGAGAGCTTCAGCACGTTCTTCGCTTTGTTGCGGAACAAACCGATCGTTTGAATATGCTCGATCAGCCGAGCTTCGCCGAGCGCGAGCATCTTTTCGGGCGTGTCGGCGACGGCGAACAGCGATCGCGTGGCCGCGTTCACGCCCTTGTCGGTGGCTTGAGCGGACAAGGCGACGGCGACGACCAACGTGAAAGCGTTCAGGTGCTCGAGCTCGCCCTTAGGCTCCGGCTCGATCTCCTGGAACCGCCGAAAGATCTCGACGACGTCCCGGTAGGATAAGTCTTTCGGCGCGGCCGGTTGGTCCGGCGCGCCCTCTGTCCGCTCCGCCTCGATCATGGCGGGCACCTTGCCGGCGGGCGCGGGCGCGCGCAAGGTCGGGCCGCACGATCTGGGTGGAGCGCGGCGCCGACGCGCCGCATCTTGGGGCCCCGAGAGCGAGAGATTGAGATGTCCCGAGAAGCCGATCCGCTTGGCGGGTCGATCGAGAGGCAGGAGCCCGCGATGCTGGATCAGACCCCGAGCCCGCCCGAACCCGATGTTGGCCCCGAACCCGATGGCGGCGGCGCGCATTACGCCCATGTCGAAGCGGCGCTGCGCTATCTCGAGACGCGCGCCGCCGATCAGCCGAGCCTCGCCGACGTCGCGCGTCATATCGGCTTCAGCGAGGCGCATTTTCAAAAGATGTTTTCGGCTTGGGTGGGCGTCAGCCCCAAAAAATACTTAGGCTATTTGACCTTGGAGCACGCCAAGCGGCTGCTGGTCGAGCGCCGCACGGTGCTCGACGCGACCTATGAGACGGGGCTGTCCTCGCCCGGTCGGCTGCACGATTTGTTCGTCAGTTGGGAGGCGATGAGCCCGGGCGCTTACGCCCGCGGCGGCGAGGGGTTGCGGCTGCGCTATGGCTGGTTCGACACGCCCTTTGGCGAGGCCGTCGCGATGGGCGCCGAAACAGGGCTTTGCGGTCTGGCTTTCGCCGCCGAAATCGGTCGCGAGGCGGCGTTCGACGATTTGGCCCGTCGTTGGCCAAAGGCGGCGCTGGTCGAGGATGTCGAGCCGATCCGGCCGTGGGTCGCGGCGGCGTTCGGCGGCGGCGGCGACGCGAAGCTGTCGCTGATCGGCGCGCCGTTCCAGATCAAGGTTTGGGAAGCGCTGCTGCGCGTGCCGACCGGCCACGTGACCACCTATTCGGACATCGCCGCGGCGATCGGCGCGCCCAAGGCCGTGCGCGCCGTCGGAACGGCGGTGGGCCGAAACCCGATCTCCTGGCTGATCCCGTGTCATCGGGCGCTGCGCAAATCGGGCGCCCTCGGCGGCTATCACTGGGGCTTGCCGGTGAAGCGCGCCATGCTCGCCTATGAGAGCGCCCGGCTCGAAGCCGGTCCGTCGTAAGGCGAAACGCCGTCGGCGATCACAGGCGCGGCAGGCCGAGCACGTCGATCATGTCGTAAACGCCGGGCGGTCGGTCTTGGCCCCACAGGGCGGCCTTGAGCGCGCCCCGGGCGAAGATCGCGCGGTCGGTGGCGATATGGCGTAAGACGACGCGCTCGCCCGGTCCGGCGAAAATGACGTCATGCTCTCCGACGACGTCGCCGCCGCGGAGGCTGGCGAAACCGATCCGCCCTTTTTCGCGGGCCCCGGTCAGGCCGTCGCGGCCCCGGTCGGCCTGGGTCTCGAGGAGCACCCCGCGACCCTCGGCCGCCGCCTCGCCCAGCATCAGCGCCGTGCCGGACGGCGCGTCGACCTTTTGGTTATGGTGGGTCTCGACGATCTCGACGTCCCAGCTTTCGTCGAGGGCGCGGGCGACCTGTCGGGTGAGCGCGGTCAAGAGCGACACGCCAAGCGACATGTTCCCCGCGCGCACCTGGACGGCGTGATGCGCGGCGCGGTCGAGCGCGGCGCGCGCCTGGTCGTCGTACCCGGTGGTGCCGATCACATGGACGATTCGCGCCTGAGCTGCGAGTTCGGCGAGCGCCAGCGTCGCGGTCGGCGCGGTGAAGTCGATCACGGCGTCGGCTACGGCGATCGGCTCGATCGGGTCGTCCACGATCGTCAGCCCCGCCTCGCGGCCGAGGCTGAGCGCTTGGCCCACATCGGCCCCGACGGCCGGCGCGCCGGGCCGCTCGAGCGCCCCCACCAGCCGGAAAGCCGGATCTTCAAGCGCCAAAGAGACGAGCGCGCGGCCCATGCGTCCGGTGCAGCCGGCGATCACGACGCCGATCGGGTTCGTGTCGAGCACCGCTCAGTCCTTCGCCTGGTATCCTTGGATCTTTTTCTTATAGGCTTCCGACGCCGGGCTTTGCGCCGGCGTTCCCAGATCGGCGATCTGTTTCAGCAGGTCTTTCTGCTTGGCGCTCAGGTTCTGCGGCGTCTCGACGGTGACATGGAGATACAGGTCGCCGAAGCGGCCGCCCTTCAGCACCGGCATGCCCTTGCCGCGAAGTCGAAGCTGCTTGCCGGTCTGGGTGCCCGCCGGGAGCGCCACGGTGGTGCGCCCGCCGTCTGGGGTCGCGGTCTCGATCGATCCGCCGAGCGCGGCGTCGGCGAACGGGGCCACCACCTCGCACAGCAGGTCCGCCCCCTCGCGCTTGAAGATTTCGTGCGGGCGGATGCTGATGAAGATGTAAAGGTCGCCCGGCGGCGCGCCGCGAAGCCCCGGCTCGCCTTCGCCGGCGAGCCGGATGCGCTGCCCGTCCTCGACCCCGGGGGGGATCTGGACGCTGAGGCTCCGCTCTTTTTGCACGAGCCCGGCCCCGTCGCACACCGTGCAAGGGTTCTTGATGATCACGCCGCGGCCGCCGCAGGTGGGGCAGGTCCGCTCGATCGTGAAGAACCCCTGCTGCGCGCGCACCTTGCCCATGCCCGAACAGGTGGGGCAAGCGGTCGGCGCGGCGCCGCCGCTCGCGCCCGTTCCGCCGCAGGCGTCGCAGGCCACGGCCCCCGGCGTTTTGATGGTCACTTGCTTGCCGGCGTAGGCGTCCTCGAGATCGATCGCGAGATTGTATCGCAAATCCGATCCGCGGCCCCGCGCCGCCGAGCGCCGTCCGACGAAATCGCCGAACAGGTCGTCGAAGATGTCCGAAAACGCGGATCCGAAGTCCGGACCGCCGGCCCCGCCCCGATAACCGCGCCCGGCCCCGCCCCCGTCGGCGAAAGCGGCGTGCCCGAACTGATCGTAAGCCGCCCGCTTCTGACTGTCCTTGAGCACGTCATAGGCTTCGTTGACCACCTTGAAGTCGTCGGCGGCTTTTGGGTTGTCGGCGTTTCGGTCGGGATGAAGTTCTTTCGCGCGCTGCCGATAGGCTTTTTTGAGCTCCTCGTCCGAGGCGCCGCGCCGCACGCCGAGAACCTCGTAATAGTCGCGCTTCGACATGGCGTGGTCCTGAATTCAAGCTGGCGCGGGCGGGGGGCGCGCGCGGGCTTCGCCGATGTCGGCGGTTTGCCGCGCTCTGACAAGCCCCGTCAGGCGCCAAAGCCCACGGCCGACGGTCCCCGCGACTCGGCGGCGACGGCTCGAGGGCTGAGAACGCCAAGGGCGAGCGGCGGTCGCGACGGGCCCCGTCACGTCGCCGCCGCCCGCCCCCGGCGCGTTGCGTCGCTTAGCTCCACATGCGCTCGCCGACGACTTCCTCGAACTCCGCGTCGACCACGCCGTCGTCGGCCTCGGCCGAGCTTTGGGCCTGATCGCGATACATCGCCTCGCCGAGCTTCATCGACGCGGTCGCCAGCGCCTGAGTCTTCTCTTTGATGGTCTCGAGATTGTCGCCTTCGAGCGCCGCGCGCAGATCCGCGACGGCGGTCTCGATCGCGTCTTTCTCTTCAGCGCCGACCTTGTCGCCGTAATCCGCCAGGCTCTTCTCGGTCGAGTGGAGCAACGCGTCGGCCTGGTTGCGGGTCTCGACGCCTTCCTTGCGGCGCTTGTCGTCCTCCGCGTGAGCCTCGGCGTCCTTCACCATCCGCTCGATCTCTTCCTCCGACAGGCCGCCCGAGGCTTGGATGGTGATCTTTTGCTCTTTGCCCGTGG
>CAZBIG010000004.1:0-2470 GCA_964491865.1 uncultured Neomegalonema sp.
ACCGACGCCGCCGGCGTGGCGGCGATAAGGGGTCGCGGGGCTTCCGACGACAAGGGCCAGGTGATGTGCTTCCTCGAAGCGGTCCGCGCGTGGCGCGCCGTCGCGGGCGCGCCGCCGGTTCGCCTGACCCTGGTGATCGAGGGCGAAGAGGAAGCCGGCGGCGCGAGCATGGGGCCTTTCCTCGACGCCCACGCCGACGCCCTGCGCGCCGATTTGGCGCTGATCTGCGACACCAACATGTGGGACGCCGAAACGCCCGCCATCGTGCGCTCGCTGCGCGGGTTGGTGGGCGAGGAAGTGACGATCTCGGGACCTGACCGCGACCTGCACTCGGGCTATTTCGGCGGCGCGGCGCGCAACCCCTTGGCGGTGCTGGTCGAGATTTTGGCCAGCCTGCGCGCGCCCGACGGATCGGTGGCGCTGCCCGGGTTCTACGACGGCGTCGCCGAGACGCCCGCGGCGGTGCGCGCGGGGTGGCGGGCGCTCGATTTTTCGCCCGAGGCTTTTTTGGGCGCGGTCGGTCTGTCGCAGCCGGCCGGCGAAGCCGCCCGCGAGCCGCTCGAGCAGATCTGGACGCGTCCGACCTTCGAGATCAACGGTCTGGCGGGCGGGTATGCGGGCGACGGCTTCAAGACCGTGATCCCAGCCGAGGCGACGGCCAAAGTCTCGTTCCGTCTGGTGGGCGATCAGGACCCGGATCGGATCCGGGCCGCGTTTCGCGCCCATGTCGAGGCCCGCCTGCCGCCCGACTGCGGCGCGCGCTTTGTCGAGCATGGCGGCTCGCGCGCGGTGACGGTCGACCTCTCCCGACCCGAGATCGCCGCGGCGGCGGAAGCGCTCGCGGCCGAATGGGGGCGCGCCCCGGCGCCGATGGGCGTGGGCGGCTCGATCCCGGTGGTCGGGCAGCTGAAGCGCCAGCTCGGGCTCGACGCGCTGCTGGTGGGCTTCGCGCTCGAGGAAGACCGCATCCATTCCCCGAACGAGCGCTACCGGCTCGAAAGCTTCCAGCGCGGCGCGCGCAGCTGGGCGCGCATCTTGGCGGCGCTCGGGCGCTGAGGCCGGGCGCGCGTCAGGAGGGCGGGGCGGACAGGCCGTCGCGGTAGCGCGCGATCTTGGCGACATAGGCCTCGGCGGCGCGCTTCAGCCGCGCCGAGGCGCTCGGATCCAGGGGCGCGGCGCCCTTGGCCGGCGCGCCCAGGATCATCGAGCCGGGCTCGAACCGCTTGCCTTCGGTGACCAGCGCCGACGCGCCCACCAGCGAGCCCGCGCCGATCGAGGCGCCGTTCATCACCGTCGCGCCCATGCCGATCAGGCAGCCGTCGCCGATCTGGCAGCCGTGAACGATCGCCAGGTGCCCGAGCGTGCAGTCCGCCCCGATGGTGAGCGGGTGGCCGATGTCGGTGTGCAGCACGCAGCCGTCCTGCACGTTGCTGCGCGCGCCGACGACGATCGGCTCGTTATCGCCGCGCAGCACGGCGTTGAACCAGACGCTGGCCTGCGGCCCGAGCGTTACGCGGCCGATCAGTTTGGCCCCGGGCGCCACAAAGGCGGTCGGATGAATGTCGGGCGCGACGCCGTCGAGGCTGTAAAGTTCCGCCATGGGGCTTCTCCGAGCGGGATGCGCCGCTAAGGGGCGTCCGAGCCGATCAGTCCGCGCACGAAGTCGGTCAACCCCACCAGCCGGGCGCGCCGTTGCCGCTCGGCCGTCAGGATCGCTTTCAGCCGCTCTTCGGCCGCGTCGAGATCGTCGTTGATCAGAACGTAGTCGTATTCGGCCCAGTGGCTGATTTCGGCCCCCGCTTTGGTCATGCGGCGGGCCACCACCTCGGCGCTGTCCTGTCCGCGGCCTTTCAAGCGGGCTTCGAGCGCGGCCATCGAGGGCGGCAGGATGAAGACGCTGGCCAGATCGTCGCGCATGGACTGGCGCAGCTGCTGCGCGCCCTGCCAGTCGACGTCGAACAACACGTCCCGCCCTTCGGCCAGCCAGGCGTCGACCGGTTCTCTCGGCGTGCCGTAGATGTTGTCGAAGACGCGCGCATGCTCGAGGAAGGCGCCGGCGCGGATCTTCGCCTCGAACTCCGCATGCGCGAGAAAATGATAATCGCGCCCATCGACCTCTCCCGGCCGCATGGGGCGGGTCGTCGCCGAGACCGACATGACCAGGTTGTCGTCGGCGGCCAACAGGCGCTTGGACAAGGTGGTCTTTCCGGCCCCCGAGGGCGAGGAGATCACGAACAGCAGGCCGCGGCGCGCCGCGGCGACGCCGACGGACGGCTCAGGCCCTCCGGGAAGAGAGTTGGTCACGCGGCCGACGCTCCTTCTCGCCTGATCGGCCCGATCGGCCGTCCCGCCCTTTCCAGCCGCGCGACCATCGAGCGATCGCGCGCCCGCGTCAACGCCGCAGCCCCGACGCGCCCCAGGCCGAGCGACCCAGGCCGAGCGACCCAGGCCGAGCGACCCGGGCGGGCGC
>CAZBIG010000004.1:2570-29026 GCA_964491865.1 uncultured Neomegalonema sp.
CCCAGGCCGAGCGACCCAGGCCGAGCGACCCAGGCCGAGCGACCCGGGCGGGCGCTCAGGCCGGGCGCCTCAGGCCGCGTTCGCCGCTTGCTCGCGCAGCTGATCGATCGCCACCTTGAGCGCGAGGCCCGTCTCGGTCAGCTCCGCGTCCTGCGCTTTCGAGCAGAGCGTGTTCGCTTCGCGATTGAACTCCTGCGTCAGGAAGTCGAGCTTCCGGCCCACGGGCCCGTCCTGGCCGATCAGCTCTCGCGCCGAGGCGACGTGGATCCTTAGACGCTCGACCTCTTCGGCGACGTCGGTTTTGACGGCGAGCAGGGCCAGCTCGTGGGTCAGCCGCTCGCTGTCGGTCTCGGCGCCGGCCTCGATCAGCGCGGCGACCCGAGCCTTGAGCCGCGCCTTTTGCTCGGGGGCGCGCCGAGCGGCTTGGGCGGCGGCTTGATCGGCCAGCGCGGCGATTTCGTCGAGCCGCGCGGCGAGCGCCGCCTGAAGCCGCGCGCCTTCGGCGTCGCGCGCCGCGGCCAGCGCGTCGAGAGCTTCGGCCAGGCTGGCGGTGACGCGCTCCGCCTCGGTCTCGGCCAACGAGGCCGTCGCCTCTCCCGCGTCCGCGCCGAGCACCCCCTTCAGCGCGAGCAGGCCGTCGAGCGACAGTGTCGGTTCGGGCAATCCGGCGGCGCGCACGGCGGTCGCCGCGTGCGCCGCGGCGGCGACCGCGGCCGCAAGCGCCGCCGGGTTGAGCGCGATCGGGGCCCGCTCGGCGTTTTCGGCGACCGACAGGGTCAGCGTGATCGATCCGCGCTGAAACCGCGCCGCCGCGAGGGCGCGCCAGTCGGGCTCGAAGCGCTCCCACCCCGACGGCGTGCGCAGACGCACGTCGAGACCTTTGCCGTTGAAGCTGCGCGCGTCCCACCGCCAGCTGGCGCGGCGGGTCTGCGCGGCGACGACCTCGCCCTCGGCTGCGCCGTATCCGGTCATGCTTTGCATCGCCGAAGCTCCTGCGGTCGATCGGGGGATCCGCTCGAACCATCGTTAACAGAACGATAAAGCGCTGGACCGCGACCGCCAGCTGCGGAAATCATGTGATTCGCGACCGGTTGCGGGAACGCCAGCGACAGGGCGAAACCGGCGCGCAAGGGTGGCACGACTGTTGCGGCTCTTGACCGACCTTGGGACGTGAGCGCGGCGACGCCGGCCAACAAGCGCCCGAGGTGCGGATAGGCGGACGGCCGGGGTGGACCAGCGATGAAACATGACAGCACGCGCGCATTGTATCGGTATTGGGACGAGCTGCGCGCCGGGCGCCTTGCGCCCTATCGCTGCGAGGTCGACCCGCGCGCGATCTCGAACCTGCTCGAGAGCACCTTCATCCTCGAGCGACTGAGCGACGACAACGTGCGGTTCCGCCTGGCCGGAACGCGGCTCTGCGAGAATTTCGGCCTCGAACTGCGCGGCATGAGCGCGCTGGCGCTGTGGCAGGGCGATTGCCGCGTGCGCGCGCGCAACCTGCTGGCCAAAGTGTCGGCGGAGCCCTGCATCGGCCATCTCACCTGCACCGTCGAAACCCGTGCGGGGTATCTGTTCGACGCCGAGTTTTTGTATCTGCCGCTGCGCAGCGACACCGGAGAGCTCACCCGCATCCTGGGCTGCGGCCACTACATGGGCGGCTTCGAGCAAGAGCTCGGCGGGCGCGAGCCTCTGCACCATTGGGTCGACACGGTCGCGGTTTATCCGATCGACGGCCGCGACGCGGCCGGGTCGCTCGGCCCTCGCCAGGTCGGCGAGCGGCGCGGCGATCTCGGCGGGCCGGCGCTGCGCGACGCGGTGTCGTTGCTGCGCGCGCACAATCGCCCGGGCTTCACCCCGCGCGCGACGCCGGCGCCGCTTCGCGCCATCGAAGGCGGGCTGACGCGCGCCGCCGAGGCCGCGACGCCGGAGACCGGCGCGGAAGAGCGTCCGCGCGCCCGCGCGCATCTGCGCCTGGTGAAGTGACGCGGGCCCGACCGGGCGGCGGGCCGAGCGGTCAGGGGGCGTCGCGCCCCTCGCGCCCCTCGCCCTCGCCCTCGCCCTCGCCCTCGCCCTCGCCCGCGGCGCGGGCCAGAAACGCCGCCAGGTCGCCATAGCCGGTCTTGCGGCGCTCATACGCCAAGCCGAGCCGCCGCGCCGCCGCCTTGGCCGCCGCGTCGAGCGCCGGATCGTCCGTCTGAGCCAGATAGATCAGCCGCCGATAGCCCGCGAAGATCGTCGGCGCGAGCTCTGGCGCGCGGTCGAGCCCGAGCCCGCGCCAGACCAGCGCGTCGAATTGGCGGGCCAGAAAATCGGTCAGATAAAAGGCGTCGATTTCGGTCTCGGCGCGCGCCTCGAAGCGCTCGACCCCGGCGAAGAAGCTGTAGCAGTGCGCGCCGGGAAGGCGCTCGACCCCTTCTTCCGCGCACACCGCGTCGAGCCGCCCGCCCGTGCCGCAATCGCCGTAGCCGACATACACCCGCGCGTAGCCCGCGGCGCGCGCGGCCCGGATCTTCTCGCGGACCCGGTCGGGGATGCGTTCGGGGCGATTGTGCAAGAGCGCCGGCAGGCAGGCGACGTCGAGCCGCGACCAGCCGGACGCTTCGAGCACGGCCAGGATTTCGCGCGCAAGCGCGCCGCAGGCGATCAGCAGCGCGTCGCCGTCGCCCTTGCGCACGGTCGTCTCGCGTTCGGTGAGCAGCGCGTCTCCGGGCGCGGCCGCCTCGGTCGGCGGTCCGGCGGCGAGGCGCGCGGCGCGGCCGCCGCGCCGGCGTCCTCCGCCCGCAGGCGGAGCCGAATTTCGTCGGCCGGTCATCGGCGAAAACCTTGGCGCGACCGCCTCGCGGGCGCCCGCCGCGTCACACGCTCGACGCAATCCGACGCTATCGGCCCCGCCCGACGACAGCGCGCCGACAGCCCTGTCATGGTCGTCGCGCGCGGGTGTGGGAGGGATCGATGACCGTCTCTGGAACCCAAGCCGCCGGACAATCGGCGACGACGCGGCGCCGCAAGCCGATTACGCTGCACAGCTGGCGGCCGTGGCGGTACGAGTTCTGGCGCACCGTTTTCGCGCTGCCTTATCGACTGTTGGACACGCCGCCGGTGCTGGACGCGGCCGCCGTGTTCCCGGCCTCGAGCGAGCTGATCGACGATTTCGACGCGATCCGCGCCGAGCTGCTGGCCCTGTCGCTGGGCGACGACGTGCCGACCTTCGACGCGATCCTGCCGAACCAAAAAGAGTTTTACGACTGGGATCAGCGGCATTGGCGCATGGCCGTGCTGCGCAGCTATTATCTCGACGTGCCCGAGAACCTGGCGCGCGCGCCGCGCATGAAGGCGTTTCTCGCGCGCCACCCCGAGGTCTCGACCGCGATCGTCTCGGTGCTCGAGCCGAGAAAGCATATTGCGCCCCATGACGGGCCGTTTCGTGGGATCCTGAGGTATCATCTCGGTCTGCTGGTCGAAGCCTACCCCGACGGCTCGACCGCGGGAAAGCTCGTGGTGGACGGCCAAGAGCATTACATCCGCGAGGGCGAAGGCATGCTGTGGGACGACACCTACATGCACGAAGCCTTCAACCTGTCCGACAAGCCCCGCGTGGCTTTGCTGCTCGACGTGTACCGGCCCGGCATGCCCTGGGCGCTGCGCCGCTACACCGACCTGGTGATCTGGACGGTCCGGGCCATGGCCAAAAGGCGCGGGGCCGACAAGCGGATGGTCGTGCCCCAGCGCCCGAAGCGCGCCGCCTGAGCGGCTGAGCGGCGTCAGCCCGCCGCCGCGCCGCTCAGCTGATTGTGCTTGCGCGCCATGAACTCTTTCGCCGTCTCGACCGCCACCGCGGCGTCGCGACAATAGGCGTCGGCGCCGATGGCTTTGCCGAACTCTTCGTTCAGCGGCGCCCCGCCCACCAGCACCACATAGTCGTCGCGCAGCCCCTTCTCGACCAGCGTGTCGATCACGACCTTCATGTACGGCATCGTCGTGGTCAGCAGCGCGGACATGCCCAAAATATCGGGCTGCTCCTTCTCGAGCGCCTCGAGATAGCTTTCGACCGCGTTGTTGATCCCGAGATCGACGACCTCGAAGCCCGCGCCCTCCATCATCATCGACACCAGGTTCTTGCCGATATCGTGGATGTCGCCCTTGACGGTGCCGATCACCATTTTGCCGAGCCGCGGCGCGCCGGTCTCGACCAGCAAGGGCTTCAGAATGGCCATGCCGCCCTTCATGGCGTTGGCCGCCTGCAGCACTTCGGGCACGAACAAAATGCCGTCGCGAAAGTCGTTGCCGACGATCCGCATGCCCTCGACCAGCGCCTTGGTCAGGATGTCGTAAGGCGTCCAGCCGCGCTTGAGAAAGATGTGCACCGCCTCCTCCACTTCGGGCTTCAGCCCGTCGTAGAGATCGTCGAACACCTGCTGGGTCAGCTCCTCGTCGTCGAGCGCGCTGAGATCGAGATCGTCGTCGGCCATGTCCACTTCGCTCCGGACTGCGCCCTCCCGGCGCGTTCAACGGCTTGACATAAATCAATGGATAGAACTTCGCCACGGGCTCTCCGCGCCGTCAGCGACATCTCGGCCTTCGGCGACGACCTTGGCCCCCGCGCGGTTGCGGCGGCGCGCCGAGTGAGACATTTTCATCGCGTCGGCTTGGCCCGAGGAGGAGAGGCGCGCGATGACCGAGCCCCGAAGGCGCGGCCGCACCGGTGCGGGCGCAGGCGCCGTCGCGGAGCCGACCGCCGCCCTGTGGACGCGGCCTCGGCTGCGGGCGGCCGTCCGTCAGGCGGCGTGGCGCGCCGCGCCCCTGCTGGCGATGGTCGCGGCGTTCTGGGCCGCGCATGTCCTTAACATCGCGCTCAGCGGGCGGTTGACCGAGAGCTTCGGTCTGATCCCGCGGCGGCTCGACGGGCTGGACGGCGTGATCGCGATGCCGTTTCTGCACGGCGACTGGGGGCATCTGTCGGCGAACACGCCGCCGCTGCTGGTCTTGGGGGGGCTGCTCGTCTGGCTCGCGCCGCGCCAATTTCTGCGAGTGACGGCGTTTTGCGTCGTCGCCGGGGGGCTGCTCACCTGGCTGTTCGCGCGCGAAAACAATCATATCGGCGCGAGCGGCCTGATCTTCGCCTGGTTCGGCTTTCTGGTGGCGCTTGGCGTGCTCGAGCGGAGCTGGCGGGCTCTTGTCGGCGCGGGGGCGGCGATCTTCTTTTACGGCGCGCCGACCATCCTGGGCCTCGCGCCCGAGGACACGCAGGTGTCGTGGGACGGGCATCTGGCCGGACTCGCGGCCGGGATCGCCGCCGCGTGGCTGTGGCGCCGGCCGCCGCCCCAGGACCTGTGGGACGACGCGCTCGACGGCGACTAGGCCGCCGCGCCGCGCGCCCGCCCCGCCGCCTCGGGCCCCGCCGCCGTCCTGCGCCACCGGATCTTTTGGGGGGCCCTGTCGAGATCCGCGCGCGGCGATCGCGCCGGGGCCTGCGCCGACGCGCCAGGCCGCCGCCCCGCGGGCGAAACGTCGCCGGACCTCGTTCGCGTCCCTGTCGCGCGGCCCGAGCGCGGGCGCGCGGCCACGGCGCCGCCTGACGGATCATCGCCTGGTCGTCGACCCAAGGCGAGGGCGCGGGCGGCGGCGCGGGCGCGTGGCGGGGCCGATCAGCGCCGCGCTTGGAAAAACGCGCGCAACAGCGCCCGGCTCTCGGTTTCGGCGACCCCGCCATAGACCTCCGGCGCGTGGTGGCAGGTCGGGTGGGCGAACACCCGCGGCCCGTGGTCCACGCCGCCCGATTTCGGGTCGGCCGCGCCGTAATAGAGACGCGCGAGGCGCGCCGCCGAGATCGCGCCCGCGCACATCGGGCACGGCTCGAGCGTCACGTAGAGATCGAGACCGGTCAGCCGCTCGATTCCCAGCGACTGGGCTGCCGCCCGGATCGCCAGCAGCTCCGCATGGGCGGTCGGATCGGGGCGGCGCCGCGTCTCGTTGCCCGCGGCCGCCACCAGCCGATCGGCCGCCGGATCCCAGATCGCGGCGCCCACGGGCACCTCGCCGCGCGCGCCCGCCGCCCGCGCCGCGCTGAGCGCCGCCCGCATGCCGGGCGCAGCGGGAAACGGCGCAGGGCGTTCGGGTCCGTTCATCGCGGCGGGCGGCGATAGACGACGTGCGGCAAGTCCGCCCAGATCAGGTCGCACGCGTATTCGAGGCCGAGCTTCTCCATCACCCGGATCGAGGCGCGGTTCTCCGGCAGGGTCCAGCTGACCAGACCAGCTCCGGCCGCCCCGGCCGCGATCGCCGCGCGGGCGGCTTCGGTCGCGAACCCGCGGCCCTGATGCGCCGGGCTGACCGCCCAGAGCACCTCGAGCTCGGCCGCGCCGTCGAGCCGCGAGCGGCGCAGCCCCGCATAGCCGATCTCGCGAACGCCGAGACGCCAGACATAGGGCCCGACGCC
Organism: uncultured Neomegalonema sp.; assembly: GCA_964491865.1. Lineage (GTDB taxonomy): Bacteria > Pseudomonadota > Alphaproteobacteria > Rhodobacterales > Rhodobacteraceae > JBCBRF01. The sequence goes on from CAZBIG010000004.1 coordinate 9,010, forward strand.
GTCCGTCGCCCAGGACTCGGCGAACCGACCGGCGATCCGGCGCGAGCGCTCCTCGGACGGCGGCTGATGCGGGCCGCGCAGCCAGCGGCCGACCGCCGGGTCGCACTGCAGCGCGTGCACCAGACGCCAGTCGTCGCGGTGAAACGGGCGCCCGCTGAGGCGGGCCGAGCGCAGGCTATGGGCGGCGTCGAACATCATTTCAATGGTTTGGCGCGGCGGCTCGGTCGGGTAAAGGCCGCGGTGGCGCGCGGGTTCCGGTCTCGGCGGCCGCGCGGGCGGACCGGTCGCCCGAGGCGGGCCTCACGACCGGCGGCCCGATCCGTGTTCGTCGTCTGATCGCCGTCCACGCGATCTTTGTCCAAGTGATCACTGTCCGAGCGATCACAGTCCGAGTGATCACTGTCCGAGCGATCACTGTCTAAGGAGCCTCCTCATGGCGCGCCCGGCGAAGCCTCGGCCCCCCGCCGCCCCGGATGCCGGCGCCGCCGCGAACGCGCCGCCCGAGGGCGAGCGGATCGCGAAAATGCTGGCCCGCGCCGGGGTCGCCTCGCGGCGCGACGCCGAGCGGCTGATCCTCGCGGGCCGCGTGACCGTCAATGGCGCGCGCCTCGACAGCCCCGCGCGCAACGTGACCGCGGCCGACATCGTGGCCGTCGACGGCAAGCCCGTGGGCGCGCCCGAGCCGCCGCGCCTCTGGCGCTATCACAAGCCCGCCGGCCTGGTGACCACCGCGCGCGACGAGCAGGGCCGCCCGACGGTGTTCGACCAACTGCCGATCGGCGCCCCGGGCGGGATGCCGCGGGTGGTGAGCGTCGGCAGGCTCGACCTCAATTCCGAAGGCCTGTTGCTGTTGACCAACGATGGCGGGCTGAAGCGGCGGCTCGAGCTGCCGTCGACGGGCTGGCTGCGGCGGTACCGCGTCCGCGTGCGCGGGCGGCCGACCGACGCCAGCCTCGCTCCGCTCGAGCGCGGGATCACCGTCGACGGCGAGCGCTTCCAGCCGATGGCGGTGACGATCGACCGTCAGCAGGGCGCCAACGCGTGGCTGACCATCGGTCTGCGCGAGGGCAAGAACCGCGAGATCCGCCGCGCGCTCGAGGCGGTGGGCCTGCCGGTGGGGCGCCTGATCCGGGTCGGCTATGGGCCCTTTCACTTGGGCGAGCTGCCGCGCGGCGCTTGGGAGGAGGTCAAGACGCGGACGCTGCGCGATCAGCTCGGCCTGGCGGTCGAGACGCCGGCGCAGCGCGAAAAGGCGCGCCGCGCCCCTCGGGCCGCCGGCGGGCGCGTCGCCGGCGGGCGCGACGATGGCGGGCGGGACGACGGCGGGCGTTGAGCGCCGAACCCGCGCGCCCGAACCTGAGCGCTCGAGCCTGAGCGCCCGACCTCGGGCCCCGGGACGCGGGCGAGACGCGGGCGGGGCGAGGGCGGGACGAGGACGGGGCGCCGGGCGGCTGCATACGAAAATTCCTTGAGTTTCAGCGCCGGCGGCCGCATATCGCGGCCACGACGCCAACGCACGCGCCTCTGGCGGGGTTTGAGGACGGCGGGACGGCTCCGGTCGGCGCACTGCGCCGCCCGCGGAGGGCGTCGCCGACGGTTCCACGCCCAACACGCAGCGACGGTAACGTCCTTGTTCGGGTTCCGGCGCGCCTGCGCGCCGAAATGTCTGTTGGGGATGCCGATGTCTGCCGCCTCCTGGCGCGCCGCTGCTGCGGACGCGCCCGCAATATTTGATCCGCTCCCGTCCTCGGGCCGACATTCGGCCGCCCCGGGCGACGGGGACGAGGCGCTCGGTCCGCGCGAGACCGACGCCCGTTTCGAGCGCGGCCGGGGAACCGTGACCCGCGCGATGGGCGCGTTCCTGCGCGACGCGCCCTATGAGGGCCCCCGCCTCGTGGTCGACCTGACCCTGGTGCGCGCCGCCTATCGCCGTCTCGCCGCCGGGGCCGCGCCGGCCGAGCTTTATTACGCCGTGAAGGCGAACCCGCACCCGGAGATCTTGACCGCGCTCGACGCCCTCGGCGCGCGGTTCGACGTCGCCAGCCGCGGCGAAATCGAACGCTGCCTGGCGCTCGGGATCGCGCCCGAGAAGCTGTCCTTCGGCAACACCGTGAAGCGCGAGGCGGACATCGCCTTCGCCCACGCGGCGGGCGTGCCCCTGTTCGCCTTCGACGCCGAGGAGGAGCTCGAGAAAATCGCGCGCGCGGCCCCGGGGGCCGCGGTGGTCTGCCGTCTGATCATCGAGGACAGCGCCGCCGACTGGCCGCTCAGCCGCAAATTCGGCTGCGCGCCGGAGATGGCCGAGGCGCTGATGCTGCGCGCCGCGGAGCGCGGTCTCGATCCGGCCGGGCTGTCGTTCCATGTCGGCAGCCAAATGCGCGACCCCGCGGGATGGCGCGAAGCGATCCGCCAAGCGTCGGCCACCTGGAAGCGCCTTCAGCTGCGCGGCCTCAGGCTGCGCCTGCTCAATCTCGGCGGCGGCTTTCCCGCGCGCTACGCCGAGCCGGTGCCCGCCGTCGCGCCCTATGCTTCGGAAGTGCTGGAGATGGCCCGCGCGGCCTTCGGCGCGCTGCCGCCGCGCGTGCTGATCGAGCCCGGTCGCGGCATGGTGGGCGACGCCGGCGCGCTCGAGGCCGAGGTGCTGCTGGTCTCGCGCAAATCCAAGGCCGACCCGGTCCGCTGGGTGTATCTCGACATCGGCAAGTTCGGCGGTCTGGCCGAGACCATGGACGAGATGATCCGCTACCGCGTCGAGACCGGGCGAGACGGCGGCCCGACCGGGCCGTGCGTGCTGGCGGGGCCGACCTGCGACAGCGCGGACGTGCTCTACGAGAAGCGGCCGGTCGCGTTGCCGCTCGATCTGCGAGCCGGCGATCGGATTCTGATCCCGGCGACCGGGGCCTACACCACCACCTACGCCTCGGTCTGGTTCAACGGGATCGCGCCGCTGCGCGAGCATGTGATCGACAGCGACGCCGCCTGAGCGCGGCGGCCGCCCGCGGCTCGGTTCGCCCTCGCGCCGCGCGGGCGGGCCCGCTATCCCAGGGGCGGGGGACGCGGAGCGCGCCCATGCCCACATTGCGTCAGCTTGAATATCTCGCCGCGCTCGCCGAGACGGGGCGCTTCCGACAGGCGGCCGAACGCGTCGGCGTGCGCCAGCCGACGCTGAGCGCCCAACTCGCGGCGCTCGAAGAACGGCTCGGCGTGCGTCTGGTCGAACGCAACCGCGGCTCGGTCCGCCTGACCGAGGCGGGTCAGGAGGCGCTGACGGTCGCGCGGCGCATCCTGGCGGACGTCGACGAGATGCGGGCGCTGGCGGCCGCGCGCCGGCGGGATTTCGAGGGCGTGATCCGGCTCGGCTCGCCGCCGACGGTGGGGCCTTATCTGCTGCCCCGCGTGATCCCCGCGCTCCACCGCGCCTATCCGCGGCTGCGCCTGCATCTGCGCGAGCAGACCCCTCAGCGCCTGAGCGAGGCGTTGGCCTTTGGCGAGCATGATCTGATCTTGACGCCGCTGCCGGTGGCGAGCGGCGATCTGGACAGCGCGCCGATCTATCGCGAGCCGCTGTTGCTCGCGGTCGCGGCGGATCACCGCTTCGCGCGGGCCGCCAAGGCGACGCGCGAGGATCTCGACGGCGAGCCTGTCTTGGCGCTCGAACGCGGCCACCAGCTCCACGAGCAGGTCGAGGCCCTCTGCGAAGAATTCGGGGCGCGTCTGCTGCACGACTACGCCGGGGCGAGCCTCGAGACCCTGGCGCAGATGGTGGCGCTCGGCATGGGGGCGTCGTTTCTGCCGGCGACCTTTTTCGAAGCGGGGCCGCAGCCGCGCGCCGGCCTCGTCGCGGTCGAGCTCGAGGGGCGGCGGCTGTCGCGCACCATCGGCGCCGCCTGGCGGAGCGGCGACGGCCGCTCGGCCGAGCGGCGCGCGTTGATCGCCTTTTTGCGCAGCGCCGCGGCCGAGGGGTTCTCGAGCCTCGCGCCGCTCTGATCCGTGATCGCTTTTTTCTATCGACCCATCGTCTCGGCCCCCCTCCCGCGGGCGGCCTTCCGCGACCATTTCGAACCTTGGGGCGAGAAACGCGCGGAAGCGGGCGAGGCGAGCGGGCCCGAGCGGGTCGGCTCGAAGGCGGTCGGAAATGACCGCTTCGCAAAAACGCTCCGACGCGGCGAGAGAGGCTAGGGAGACGATCATGCCGCACCACACGCTCAGCGACGTTCTCGACGCGCGACCGCCTTTGCCCGACGGGATCGGGGGCCGGCCGGACGGCGCATTGACCGCGCAGGCCGGCGACGCGGTCGAGCCGGGCGGCGTGGCCATCTGGCTGTCGGGCGGCCGCGACGCGGCGGCGCTGCGAAAGAGGATCGAGGCGGCCGCGCGCGCCCTCGGGTTCGGCGTGGCCGCGGTGGCGACGCGGGTCGAGCCGGCCGGCCGCCGCGTTCTGCTGCGCGATACGGGCGCCGCGCGCGATCTCGACCGACGGCTTGGTCTGTTGCTCGAGCGTCTGCCGGCGGGGCTGCGCTGGAGCCGGATCGAGCGGGTCGAGCCCGTCGCCCGCACGCCGGCGGCGCCCGACCCCGACGATGAGAGCGTTCTTTACTGGGACGCGCTCGGCCGTCGCTGGCTGCCGTAACTTCCGGGCGGGGGCGGCCGAGACCTGTGCTTCAGCGCCCGGTTCTTCCGGGGGCGGCTCATCGGCCGCCGGTTCGCCCGCCACCAGTTCCTCTGAACCTTAGGCGCGTCCGCGCCGCGTCTTAGGCCACGTCGCGACGTCGGGCCCGTCGGGCTCTGTCGCCCAAAAGGGCGCGCCGCGCCGGCGGGGGTTCGATGCCGGCGAGCGGCTCGGCGATCATCGGGCGATAGCCGGCGCGCAACGCGGCGACGACGCTCGGCGGGGTCAACAGGCGCGCCTCGCCGTCCAGCGGCCGGAGCGCCTGGACATAGCCCGCCGCGCTCCAGCGCAGCAGATAGTCGTCGGCGACCAGCCACGCCGCGCCCCACAAGGCCACCATCGCTCCGGCGGGCAACGAGGACAGCCGCGCCGGATGCGTCCGTTTGGATTTGGCGCGCCGACCCTGACGCTTGATCAGCCGCTCCGCGTGCAGGATCGCGTCCATCTCGCCGGCCCGCGGCGGACGATCGGCCCCGGTCGCCTCGGCCCAGGCGGCGGCGAAACGGCGGGCGTCGTCGCGTCGGCATTCGAAGCAGGGCCGGTGCCCCGCCGCCAACGCGGTCGCTTCGTCCAGAAAAAACAGCTCGGTGTAGCCGGACCCCATCACCTGACGCTGACGGTCTTTGAAAGCGAGCCGGCAGCAGATCCAGGCTTTCGACGCCCAGCGCCGACGCCCGAGCGTTCGGTCGGCGGCATGCAGGCGGCCGCCGCGATTGCCCATCAGCGCCCCCCGGTCGGGCAGCGCGACAATGTCTCCGTAAGGATCGACGCGATTCTGCAGCGGCATGCGATAAGCTATGCGCGAATTTCCGCGTTTTCTCAAGATCTCGCGGTTTACGGGAGCGCGCGCACGACATGATGCGACAAGATGCGCCGCCGCCGGACGCCTTCTCGGTCGTTCCGGACCATTGCGCGCTCAGCCCCAACCAGGGTCCGCGACGGGACGGTCGACGCCCGAGCTTGGTGATCCTGCACTATACCGGCATGGCGCGCTTCGAGGACGCGCTGGCCCGTCTGCGCGATCCCGAGGCGGGGGTCAGCGCGCATTATCTGATCCGCGCCGACGGCGCGATCTGGGGGCTCGCGCCCGAGGATCGACGGGCTTGGCACGCGGGCGTCTCTCGCTGGCGGGGCGAGACCGACGTCAACAGCGCCTCGATCGGGGTCGAACTCGATCACCCGGGGCCGCCGGCCGACCCGCGCGACACGCCCCCGTTCCCCGAGCCGCAAATGGCGGCGCTCGAGCGCCTGCTGGCGGCGGCGACGCGGCGCTGGGGGATCGAGCCGGACGGGGTGCTCGGCCATTCCGACGTGGCCCCGGGGCGGAAAATCGACCCGGGCGAGCGCTTCGACTGGGGACGGCTCGCGCGTCTCGGGCTGGCGCGCGCGGCGCCTGCGCGCTCCGCGGCCGCGACGTCGCCCCCCCGAGGCGGCGACGCCGCCCAGCGGTTCGCGCAAGCGGTCCAGGCGATCGGCTACGGGCCGTGGCCGGCGGCGGATCTGCTCGACGCCTTTCGCCGGCGCTGGCGGCCCGGCGCGGCGCTGGCCGGCGGCGGCCCGAGCGCGGCCGACGCCGCCTTGGCCGAAGCGCTCGCGACGTCCGAGCGCCGCGGCCATGGGCCCTAGCGCCGCATGTGCTCTATTTCACTCCGCACCCCCAAAATGAGGTGGGCTTAATTGCGATCGACGCGCGTCTGTGGCAGGTCAACCTTACGATAGACGGGGGGTGCGCCGAGGCGCGCCGCCCGGAAGCGCTCGAGAGGTCGCGGGCGCCTGTCGGCCGCTGAGGCGGTCGCGTCGGAGGACGGGCATGAACGTCGAGGTCGATTTTGAAAGCCGGTCGGCGGCGCGGCGCACCATGGTGGATTGCCAGGTGCGCCCGTCCGACGTGACGCTTCCGGAATTGATCGACGCGATGTTGTGGGCGCCGCGCGAGCTGTTCGTGCCGAAGTCGAAAAGAGCGCAGGCCTATGTCGGCGAGCATGTCGAGATCGCTCCCGGCCGATTCGAGCTCGATCCGCGCGTCTTCGCGAAGCTGGCCGATCTGGCGCGGCCGCGCGCGAAGGATCTGGCGCTCGTCATCGGGGCGGGGCTCGGCTACGCGCCCGCGGTCCTGTCCCGTCTGACGGCCGCCGTCGTCGCGGTCGAGGCCGATCCCGCGCTGGCGGCCGCGATGCGCGCGACGCTGGCCCAGCTGTCGATCGACAATGTGATCGTGGTCGAGGGGCCTCTGGTCGCGGGCTGCCCCGCGCACCAGCCCTACGACCTCGCGTTTTTGAACGGCGGCGTCGCGAACGACGCTCCGGCCGGTCTGGCGGACCAGCTGGCGGACGGCGGCCGGCTCGTGGCGGTGCGGATGCGCGGCGCGGTGGGGCGCGGCGAGATTTCGGTGAAGTCCGGCGCCGCGTTCGGCGCACGCGCGGCGTTCGACGCGGCGGCCCCGACGCTGCCGGGGTTCGAGGCGACGAACGGATTTTTGTTTTAACACGCGCGGCGCCGCTGGGGCGAGCGGGCGCGCGTTAGCTGAAGAGCGGTGGGCGACCTCGGGTCGTCAGCGAGGAGAGGCGGATGCGGAACCTTCGGATCGATCAATCGCGCCGGCTGAGAGCGCTCCTGCTCGGATCAGCGGCGCTCTGGGCGGCGGCCGCGGGCGGCGCCCGGGCCGACAACCTGGCCGACGCGCTCGCCAGCGCGGTGACCAACAGCGCCCGGCTCGAAGGCCAGCGCCAGAACATCCGCGCTCAAGACGAAAACGTCGAACAGGCCCGGGCGGGCAAACGCCCCACCATCACCGGCCAGTTCTCGAGCGGCGTGAACTATTCCGAGAACTCGGAGCGCTTCGAAGAAAACGGCGTGCTTCGAGCGCCGCAGACCTTGTCGGTGATCGGCACGCAGACCCTGTACGACGGCGGGCAGACTGAAAACGCGGTCGACGGCTCGATCTCGACCGTGCGCAGCGCCGAACGCGCGCTGATCCAAACCGAGCAGACCGTGCTGCTGAACTCGGTCACCGCCTATGTCAGCGTGCTTGCCGCGCAGGAGAGCGTCGAGAACGCCCGGAACAACGTGCGCGTGATCGGCGAGGCGCTCGAGGCGGCGCAGGACCGCTTCGAGGTGGGCGAGGTCACCCGAACCGACGTCTCGCAGGCCGAGGCGCGTCTCGCTCAGGCGCGCGCCAACCTGGCGCAAGAGATCGGTCTGCTGAACCAAGAGCGGACGACCTATCTGCGCGAGATCGGCAAACCCGCCGAGGATCTGAAGAAGCTGCCGGAGCTTCCCGATCTGCCCAAAACCCTCGAGGACGCCAACGAGATCGCGCGGCGGAACCACCCGAACATTCTGGCCGCGCGGTTCAACGTCGACAGCGCCTCGTCGGCGGTCCGCCAGGCGCAGGGCGCGCTGCTGCCGCAGATCGACGCTCAGACCGAGTTCCAGACCGACAGCCAGGGCAGCACCGCCGACTCGGGCCGCTTCGCCCTGGACGCGCAGATCACCGTCACCGTGCCGATCGTGCAGGGCGGCGTGCTCAGAAGCCAGGTCTACGAAGCCCAGGCCATCGCCGATCAGCGGCGCGCCGACCTGGCCCAGACCACCCGCGAAATCCTCGAGCAGGTCGGCATCTCGTGGGAGAACCTGCAAACCGCCCGGGCCCAGATCCGTTCGAACAACGAACAGGTGCGGGCGGCGCGCGTCGCGCTCGAAGGGGTCCAGGAAGAGGCCAAGGTGGGCGCGCGCACCACGCTTGACGTGCTCGACGCCGAGCAGGAGTTGCTGAACGCGCAAAACGATCTGGTCGACAGCCGCGCGAACGAGTACATCGCCGCCTTCCAGGTGCTGTCGTCGGTCGGAAAGCTGACGGTGGCGCACCTGAACCTCGACGTGCCGGAGCGCGTGCGCAGCCGTCCGTCCTATCTGGGGGCGCAGCCGCTCGGCCGCGCCTTGCCCGACACCGAAGACACCGCCTGGCGGCACAACTGGCGGCCCTGAGCCGCCCGTGGCCGCGGCGGGTCGCGGCGAAGGAGTACAGCCTTTGACGGCATATCCGACCTCGCCCGCGGCTCGGGCGCGTCGGGAGGGGGACGAAAAGGCGCTGGGGGACCGAGACGCGCCGAAAGGCGACGCGCCGCCGCCGATCGGGCTCGACCAAGACCGGTCGATGGACGAAATCCTGTCGTCGATCCGAGGCATCTTGAGCGCCTCGGACGCCGCGCGGCGCGCCGAAACGAACCGCGCGGCGGGCTTCGCCGACGGTGCTCTGGACGATGGCGCCAGGTCGGTCGCGCGGGACTCGTCGGGCCAGGGCCCGCTCGCGTCCGAGCGATCCCCGACGCCGGCGGAAGCCTTGCTGAGCGAGCTGATCGCCGCCGCGGCCCTCGCCGCGCGGGCCGATGCGGCCGGCGACCACCAAAAGCCGGACGACGAGCGCCTCGACGAGACATTGGACGAGCGCCTCGACGAGACCCTCGGCGATCCGTTGGCGCAGGGCGCGGCCGCCGCGCGCGCCGCGACAGCCGACGGCGTCACGGCGCCGGGGGCCTCAGGCCCCCTAGGGGCCGAGGATGTCTGGCGCGACCTCGACCAGTTCCTCGAAACCGCCAAGACCTTGGGGCTCGGCTCGGACCGGTCCTCCGCGCGCGCTGCGCCGCCGAAACCCAACGTTCCTGCGCCGGAGACCTCGGAAACCGGCGCGACCGTGGTCGCGCGCGCCTCAACGCTGATCGCCGAGCAGGAGGCGCCGCCCGCCGCGGGCTCGGACCCCGATCCGGAGGCGACTGCGCGCGACGCGGTCGCGCCGCCGTCCGGCGCGGCGACGGCCCCCGTTCGCCATCGAGGCGCGCGGCTCAGCGTCGCGTCTCGGGTGGGAGAGGCCCTGCCGGCGCTGCGCGACGGGGCCTTCGCGCTGCGCCCTGGCGCGCCCCCCGCGACGCCGACCGACGGGCCCATGGACGAGGGCTCGACGCCCGAGCCGCCGACGGAAGAGCAGCCGACGCTCGAGCAGCCGACGCTCGAGCAGCCGACGCCCGAGCGGCCCGAGGACCACCGGCCCAAGGACCACCGGCCCAAGAACGACCGGCCGACGGGCGGCGAGGCGATGGGCGGCGAGGCGATGGGCGGCGAGGCGACGGGCGGCGAGGCGACGGGCGGCGAGGCGATGGGCGGGGAGGCTTCGGACAGGCCGAAAACCGATGCGGACCCGTCCGCGCTCGGTCTCGCGCCGGCCGCGGCGCGCCCGGCGGCCAACGAAGCCGCGCCCGCCGCGGATCCGGCCGATCCGGCCGACGACGACGCGTCTCGGGCCGACACCGCCGCCGAAGACGCTCAATCGCCCGCGCCGGCCGCGCAAACCGGCGCCCGCGCGCCGACCGGACCCGCAGGCGCGGCCTCGGTTTTCGCCAAAAGCCTGGCCGACGACGCCGTCGCCCGGCCGCCCGCGCGCGCCGGCGAGCCCGCCGCGCCGCCCGACCGGCCGAGAGCCGGCGGCGGTCGGACCGCGCTGCTCAGGCGCGCAACCCGGCTGGCGCCGAAATATCAAAAGATCGTCGATTCGATCGCCGAGCAGATCCGCGAGATCGCCCGCGAACGTCTCGAGCGCGGCGAACACTCGCTCAAGCGCCCCCCGCCGCGCCCCGAAATCGCGGAGTTCCTGGGTCTCGACATGCTTCTGCGCCCCCGGCTCGGGGCCGGACCGTCGGGCGCCGCCGGCGCGCTCGCGACGCAGCCCGACAACCCCGATCGCGATGGGCGAGATCCGGAGCGGGCGGCGCCCGAGACCCGAGACGGGCCGGCCTCCGACAGCTCGGCGGCGCCCTTGCGGCTGACCGCGGCGCTGCCCCCGACCGAAGCGGACGCGGCGGCCCCTCCGGTCGACCTCGACGCCTTGGCGCGCGACCGAGACGCGCTGCTGGCCGAGGCGAGCCGCGCCGCGGCGGTGCGCGCGGTCGAGGCGTTGGTCGACCCCGAGGGGCCCGCGGCGCGGACGATCCTGCTCTCGGCGCGCGACCGCCTCGACGAGAACGGCTCTCTCTCGGAGCCGGATCTCGACGCGATCGCGCAGCGCGCCGTCGCGCCGATCCTGTCGCAATGGTTGAACGCGCATCTGCCCGCCATGGTCGAACATATCGTGCGGGCCGAGATCGCCCGGGCGTTCGACCGCGGGTGACGGGACGATCGGGCGTGAGACGCGTCCCGCGCGCGGCTCTACTCGGCCTCGGCCCGCGCCATGGCGATGTAAAGCGCCCGCAGCCGGCGCGCGATCGGCCCTGGGGCGCCGTCGCCCACGGGCTCGCCGTCGATCGCGGTCACCGGCAGAACGAAGGCGCTGGCCGAGGTGACGAAGGCTTCCGCCGCGGCGCGCGCCTCCTCGGGCGTAAAGGCGCGCTCTTCGACGCGGATCCCCGCCTCGTCGGCCAAGCGCAGCACGGCCTTGCGGGTGATCCCGTGCAAGATCTCGGACCCGAGGCTGCGCGTCACGACGACGCCGTCGCGCGTGACGATGTAAGCGTTGTTCGAGGTGCCCTCGGTCACGCGGTCGACCCCGTCGGCGTCGCGCTCGACCATCCAGGCGTCGTCGGCCCCGGCCTTCGCCGCCAGATGCTTGGTCCACGACGCCGGCAGCAAATTGACGGTCTTGATGTCGCGCCGACGCCAGCGCAGATCCGGCAAAAGCGCCACCGACAGACCGGCCGTCGCCTTGGGATTGTCGATCACCGGCTTCGCCTGGGTGAACATCACCAGGCTCGGGCGCGGCTCGGCGGGGAAATCGAAGCTGCGCTCGGCCGGCCCGCGCGAGACCTGCAGATAGAGCACGCCCTCGACCAGACCGTTCCGCGCGATCAGCGCGCGCTGCGCGGCGACGATCTCGGCGTCGCTCGCCGGGGGCGGGATCTCGAGCGCGGCCAGCGAGCGCGCCAACCGGGCCAGATGCGCCGCGTTGTCGACGAGCTTGCCGTCAAGCACGCTCGAGACCTCGTAAACGCCGTCGCCGAACAGAAAACTCCGGTCGAACACCGAGATCCGCGCGTCTGCGGCGGGATGGAACGCGCCGTCGACATAAACGACGCGGTCGGAAACGCTGCGCGGATCTGGCGCCATGGAAGGTCTCCGGCGGGGCGACGAAAGAAAGCCGACGTCAGCGTAGGGGAGGCGGGGCGGTCGAACAAGCGGCCCGCGCGCGGCGCGGGGAGCCGTCGCCGATGAGCGCGCGGGCCCCGCAAGACGCGCCGGAAGCCGCCTCGGAAGCCGCCTCGGAAGCCGCGCCGGAAACCGCGCCGGTTCTGGTGATCGGAGGCGGGCCCGCAGGTTTGGCGGCGGCCGAGGCGGCGGCCGCGGTCGGCGCGCGCGCGATCCTGGTCGATAAAATGCCGACGCTCGGGCGCAAGTTTCTGATGGCCGGCAAGAGCGGGCTCAATCTCACCAACGCCGCGCCGTGGGACGATTTCTTGGCCGCTTACGGGGACGACGCCGACCGGCTCTCGCCGATCCTGGCGGCGTTCGACGGGGCGGCGGTGCGCGCTTGGGCGGACGGGCTCGGACAACAGACCTTCGTCGGCTCGGGCGGCAAGGTGTTCCCGCGCGCGCTGAAGGCGTCGCCGCTGCTGCGGGCCTGGCGGGCGCGGCTCGACGGCGCGGGCGCGACGCTCCGCACGCGCTGGCGCTGGGTCGGGCTGTCGCGCTTCGGGGCCGGATGGCTCTGCCGGTTCGAGACGCCCGAGGGCGCGCGGCGCGTCGCGGCGCGCTCGGTGGTGCTCGCCCTCGGCGGCGCCAGTTGGCCGCGGCTCGGTTCGGACGGCGCCTGGGCCCCTCTGCTCGCGCCCTATGCGGCGCTCGCGCCTTTCGCGCCGTCGAACATGGGGTTCGAGATCGCTTGGAGCGACGCCTTCGCCGCCCGCGCGGTCGGGCGGCCGCTGAAGGACGTGGCGGTGAGCGCGCCGGGCCTGTCGGCGCGACGCGGCGATCTGATGGTCGCCAAGCACGGGCTTGAGGGCGGCCCGCTCTACGCGCTGTCGGCGGCGTTGCGCGCGCGGTGCGATCCGATCCGCGGCGTCGAGATCCGCCTCGACCTCGCGCCCGGACGATCCGAAGCCGCGCTCGCCGCCGCCTTCGACGCGGCGCCCGGCAAAGCCTCGACGGCGACCCGGTTGCGCAAGGCCGCGCGCCTGACCGGCGCGAAGGCGGCGCTGCTGCGCGAGGCCGGCCCGCCGCCGCGCGACCCGGCGGCGCTCGCCGCCCGCGTCAAAAATGCGCCGCTGCGCCTGACCGGCCCGCGGCCGATCGCCGAGGCGATCTCCACCGCGGGCGGCGTCTCGTGGCGCGCGCTCGACGCGGATCTCATGATCCGAGACGCGCCGGGGCTGTTCGTCGCGGGCGAGATGATCGACTGGGACGCGCCCACCGGGGGGTATCTGTTGAGCGCCTGCATCGCTTCGGGCCGATGGGCGGGGGCCGCGGCGGCGCGGAGAGCGACGGCGGAAGCGCCGGGCGGCCAGATCGGATAGCTCAGGATGCGCGGCGCCGCGCGCCGCCCGACACGGAGGCTGAGGCCATGTTCGACGCCCGGATCCGCCCGCTGATCGATCCGCCGCTCAATCGGTTGGGCGCGCGGCTGGCCCGCGCCGGGGTCTCGGCCGACGCCGTCACCTGGGCGGGCTTCGCAATTGGGATGGCGGGCTGCGTCGCGATCGCGTTGCAGGCCTATGGGCTGGCGCTCGCGTTGATTTTGGTCAGCCGGCTGGCCGACGGCCTCGACGGCGCGGTGGCGCGCGCGACGCGAAAAACCGACCGCGGCGGCTTTCTCGACATCGTGCTCGACTTCATCTTCTACGGCGCGGCGCCTTTGGCCTTCGCCTGGGCGGATCCCGCGGCCAACGCGCTGGCCGCCGCCACGCTGCTGCTCACCTATTTCGCCAACGGCTCGAGCTTTCTGGCCTACGCGATCATGGCCGCGAAGCGCGGCGAAGAGACCGCGGCGCAAGGCGAAAAGAACCTGTTCTACCTCTCCGGATTGGCCGAAGGTTTCGAGACCATCTTGGTCACCTGCTTGTGGTGCCTGTTCCCCGGCGCGTTCGCGCCGCTCGCCTATCTGTACGCGGTGATCGTCGCGCTGTCGGCCGGCGCGCGGATCGCGTTCGCGACGCGCACCTTGGACTGAGGCGATGCGGATCGGATTTCTCCACGCCAGCGACGCGCATCCGCCGGTCTTTGATCGGTTGCTGGCCGAGCAGGCTCGGCGGCCGCTCGCGCTCGGCGAACTGCGCGTCCAGGCGACGCATCGGGTCGAGGCGGGGCTGTTGGCCGAAGCGACGACGGTCGGTCTCTCCGGGTCGATCCTCGCGCGCGTCCAGGCGGCGGTCGCCGCGCTCGGCCCGGTGGACGCCGCGCTCTGCACCTGCTCGACCCTCGGGCCCGCCGCCGAGACCGGCCCGAGGCCCGCGCTGCGGATCGATCGGCCGATGATGGCGGAGGCCGTCCGCCGGGGGCCGCGGGTCCTGTTGGTCGCCGCGCTCGACACCGCCCGGGCTTCGGCCGACGCGCTGTTGGCCGAGACCGCGCGCGCGATGGGGCGGCAGGTCGCGGCGTCGGCGCTCTGTTGCGCCGAGGCCTGGCCCCTGTTCGCGGCGGGGGATCGCGCCGGTTTCGCCGCGGCCGTCGCCGAGCGCGTCCGGCGCGCGGTCGCCGTCGACCCGCCCGACGTCGTGGTGCTGGCTCAGGCCTCGATGGCCGACGCGGCGGCGTTGCTCGGCGATCTCGATCACCCGACCCTGTCGTCGCCGCGACTGGCGGTCGACGCCGTGCTGGCCCGCGCGACGGCCGCCGTCGCGGCCCGCGCCGCTCAGCCCTCGATCACCTCGTAAAGCGCCGGGTGCCATTCGAGCCCCGGGATCGTCGGCCGCGGCACCGCGGTCCACATCGACGACAGCGCCTGGCGATAGGCGTCGGTGCTCTCCCATTCGGCGACATTGATGAAGCGGTAGCGTTCCTTCTGGTCGAGGCTGCGGTGCAGCTTGGCCGAGACGAAGCCGGGCTGCGCCGAGAAGAACATCCGGCTGAGCCGCCACCAGTGCAGAAACGCGTCCTCCATGTGCGTGGGCACTACGAAGGTGTTGATCAGGACGATCTTGCCGCGGTCGGCCGTCGCCGCGCCTCGGGCGTTTCCGGTCGGGCCGAGCATGGGAAACAGCGTGGGGAAACCGAACATGACGCCTCCGCGATCGGGGTTTCGGGACGGCGGCGGCCCGCGCCCTGGCGCGCATCCACCACGGCGCGAGCGCGAAGTCGAGCGGGCGGATGGTCCCGGTCGGGCGCGGACCGCGCGCAGGCGACGGTTGACCGCCCGGCGACGTCCGGCGCAACGATCCGCGGGTGATCAGTTCGGGAGAGCGCCGTTGCGCAACCATCCGACATTGTCGCCCCTGGCCGCCGCGCTGGCGGCCGGCGCGGCGGCCGACGGGCAGGCCGCCTGGGCGCTCCACGCCGAAGCGTTGGCCGCCGAAGAGGCCGGGCGGGACGTGATCGTCCTGTCGGTCGGCGATCCGGATCTCGACGCGCCGCAGAGCGCGCGTCAGGCGGCGATCGCGGCGCTCGAGGCCGGCGACGGGCATTACACGCCGATCGTCGGCCGGGCGTCGCTGCGGGCCGCGGTCGCCGAGCGGCATCGCGCGCGCGGCGGCCCGGCGGTCGGGCCGGAAAACGTCATGATCGCCTCCGGCGCGCAGAACGCGCTGTATCTGACGCTGCGCTGCTTGCTCGGGCCGGGGGACGAGGCGGTCGCGCCGGAACCGACCTACGTGTCCTACGCCGGGACGGTCGCCGCAGCGGGGGCCACGCTGATCCGCACTCCGAGCCCGGCGGACGGCGGCTTCCGCCCCGATCTCGACGCGCTCGAAGCCGCGCTCACGCCGCGCACGCGCGTGATCCTGATCGGCGACCCGAACAATCCGACCGGCGTGGTCTTGACCGAACCCGAGCGCGCGCGCCTGGCCGACATCGCGCGGGCCCATGGTTTGTGGCTGGTGGCGGACACGGTCTACGAAACGCTCGCGTACGACGGTCCCCGGCCGCCGGCGGCCGCGGCGCCCGGCATGGCCGAGCGCACGGCGACCGTCGGCAGCGTCTCGAAATCGCACGCCATGACCGGCTGGCGCGTGGGCTGGGTCGTCGGCCCGACGCCGCTGATCGACGCCTGCGAAACGCTCGGCCACGCGGCGCTCTATGGTCTGCCGGGCTTCGCCCAAGCGGGCGCCGAGGCCGCGCTCGCCGATCAGGCCGCCGAACAGCGCGTGCGCGCGACCTTCCGCGCCCGGACCGCGGCGTTGACCGAAGGCCTGTCGGCCGTTCCGGGATTACGCGTTTTGACGCCGCAAGCCGGCATGTTCGCGCTCGCCGACATCCGGGCCTTCGGGCTGCCCTCTGACCGGTTTCTGCGGTCCCTGTTCGAGACCGAGGGCGTCTCGGCCCTGGACGGCGCCGCCTTCGGCCCCAGCGCCGCGGGGTGGATCCGCTTTTCCGCAACGCGCGACGCGCCGCGTCTGCGCGAGGCCTGCGCCCGCGTCGCGCGCTTTTGCGCCGGGCTCTGAACGCGCGCGCCCGCTCGCCGCCGCCGTCGCGAAATCGCCATCGCCCCCGCCGGGGCGCGCTCATTGGCCTTGTTCTTGTATCGGGCGAACCGTCCACCGGACGCACATCCCGAACGGCGCGTCGCCCGCGGCACCGCGGACCGGCGCGCAGACGTTGAAGGTCAGCGCTCATGGCGTTTTTCACTGGCGACAGCCTCGAGCCCAGCTACGCCGATCTCGGCCGCGCCGAACGATGGGGCGCTAGCGCCGCCCGCGCCTACGCCGACCTGTTCGCCGCCGAAGGCTGGGACGCGACCTTCCTGCGATACCCCGAGGCGTATCCGAGCCCGAGCTTTCTGCCGCGCCAGGCGGCCCCCGCGCCCGGCGAGGCCGAGACGCCGGTTCATCTCAGCTTCCGCCCGGCCCGCACGCTCAACCTCGTGAAAGGGGCGCGCAACGTCTACGCTTGCGGCTGGCGCTATCCGGTCTTGTCCCGACATTTCAGCCGCAACACGCCGATCCAGGACAACATGGCGCACATGCTCAGCCTGCCGCGCGAGATCTGGGCGTCGAGCGCCTACGCCGCCGAGGTGCTGCGCCGCGAGGGGATCGAGACCGCCGTCGCCATGCCCGCGCCGGTGCCGACCTTGACCCCCGCGCGCGACGCGCGCCGCACGCTCGACGGCTACGACATGCGCTTCAACGGCTTCAACGGCGCGCCGGCCGCGCGCATGAAGCTCGACGAAATGCTGCGCGCCCGCGCGGCCGAGACGGGGGCCGAACCGCTGGTGTTCGTGACGGTGGTCGATCCGTTCGACCCGTGCGGCGGCTTCGAACACGCGCTCCGAGGCTTTCAGATCGCCACCGGCGCCTCGGAGAACGCGGTTCTGGTCGCGGTGTTGGCGCTGTCCTCCGAAGACCGCGCCGGGCTCGGCGATGCCGATCTCGGGTACCGGTTGGCCGAACGCTGCTTCCGCGCCGACGCCGATTTGATCTCGGACCGCATCTTCTTGGCGCCCGAGCGCATGACGACCGCGCGGCTCGGGGCGCTGTTCCAACTCGCCGACTTTTACCTGTGCGCCGCGTCCGCCGAGGATCAAAACCTCGCGCTGCAAATGGCCATGGCCCATGGGGCCGTGCCGGTCTCGACGCGGGTCACGGCGATGGCGGACTATCTCGACGACGCCAATTCGTTGGCGATCGCGTGCCGTCCGAGCGCGATCGAGGCGCGCGGCCTGTCGGTTTCCGCCGCCGTCACCAGCTTCGCCGCCGAGGTCGCGACGCCCCGATCCGTGGCGCGCGCGGTGCGCGGCGCCCTCGGGCTTTCCGCCGAGGCGCGGGGCCGTCTGTCCGAGGCGGCGCGCCGCACGATCGACGAGCGCTACGGCTTCCGCGCCGCCGCCGCCCGCGTCGTCGAGCGCCTCGAGGCTCTGGCCGAGCCCGCCGCGGGCCGATCCGTCGCCCCCGCGCCGGCCGCCGCCGCGCACGCACAAACGCTCGCCGCCGCGGACGTTTCGTAAACCGCCGTCGGGTACAGTCCGCGCCTGCGTCCGCCCCGCCCGCCGGATCCGCCCTCGAAGGAGCCGCCGCCCGTGACCCTCTACTTCGAGATCAGCCCCCTCCAGGAGGCGAACTTCACCGGGGTCAGCGTCGTCACCGAGCGCCTGGCCGACCATTTCCTGCGCCTTCTTGGCGACGACGTCCGGTTTTTCCTGCGCAACAAAGTCGTGCCGCGCGACATTGTCGAAGAGCTGATCGACATCAAGACGGGCGCTCATCTGCGCGAGTTCGTCGCCGGGCTCGACACCCCGCTGGCGCCCGAAGATCCGGTGGCCTTTTCGTATGGGCTCTTTCCCAATCAAAAGACCCAGACGGACGTCTTCAGCTACGAAGCCCAGATCGTGCACGATTTTTCGACCGTGCTCACGCCGCAATTTCATCAGCAGGCGACGATCGATCTGCACGCCCCGGCCTATCGTCGCGAGATCTGGTCGAACGACATGACCTTTTGCGTCAGTCGCGCCACGCTCGAAGACGCCGCGCTTTACTTTGACGCGGCGCGGCACACCAAGCTGCAGGTGCTGGTCGAAGGATGCGACTGGAACCCCGACTTCGAGACCTTGGCCGTCGACTATCGCTATCAAGGCGCGAAGAAATACATCATCGTCTTGGCGACGCTTGAGCCGCGGAAGAACATCGACGTCCTGCTGAAACTGATCGCCGCTCAACCCAGTTTGCTCGGGGTCTACGACTTCCTGTTTCTCGGGCGCGCCGGATGGGGCGAGGGCGTCAAGCAAAAGCTCGGGCGTTTCGGTCTCGAAGACCGGTTGGGGGACGGCATCTATTTCCCGGGCTTTGTCTCGGATTTCGCCAAATACGTGCTGCTGAAGAACGCCCATCTGGTCGTCTACCCCTCGGTGTTCGAGGGTTTCGGCCTGCCGGTGCTCGAGGCGCTGACGCTGGGCAAACATGTTCTGACCAGCATCAGCTCGTCGATACCCGAGGTGGGCGGCGACGCATGCGTTTATTTCGATCCGAATTTCCCCGAGCAGTTCGAAGGGGCCTTTTACGACGCGGTGCACCTGGCGAATTCGCAACCGGTGAACGAGGCGGGCTTGGTCCAGGCGGGCAAATTCTCGTGGGAGGCGTGCGCCGGGGCCATCGTCGAAGATTATCGCCGCGCCGCGCGGGAGGCCGAGCATGCTTGACCATCAACCGACCGCGGGGGCCGCGGGGGCCGCGCGCGCCCGAGACGGCGGCCTGTTCGGCCCGATCCGCGTCGAGGACGGGCTGATCCGCCTGATCTACGCCAATCCCCGCCATGCGGGCCCCCACGACATCCTGTTCCTGACCGACCTGCGCGGCCTGGTCCGCGACGTCGCCCGGGCCGGCGCGCCGTCGGCCAACGCCGCCCGGCTGAAGCGCACGGCGGCGCAATTCGCCGACGAGGTCGTGTTCTTCGCCGAGGACGCGCCCGAGGGCTTTTACGTCTACTCGCTCAGCACCGGCTATTACGCGCTCGGCGGCGTCACGGCCGCTCCGGCCGACCTGACGAGCTATATCGCTCGGGTCGACGCGCCGTTTCTGGTCCGCTCCCGCCACCCTGAATGCGCGCCGCAAGACGCCCTGGCCCTGACCCTGCCGGCCGAGGAGGTCGTGCAGGGCCTTTATCGCGACATCCTGCAGCGCGAGGGCGATCCCGGCGGCGTCGAGAATTACGCCGAGATCGTGCTCGACGGCGTCCGCGGGCTCAGCCAAATCGCGGTTGACCTCGCCGCGTCGGACGAGATGGCCGAACGCGTGCTCGGCAAGCGGCCGGCGCCCGCGCTCAGCCAGTTCCGCGCCAAGGTGCTGTTCTCGCGGCATTTCGCCGATCGCGAGCGGCTGGCGGGGCGGGTCGCGACGCTGGACGCGGCGTTCGACGCCATGGGGCTCGCCTTCGATCCCGAGACGTGGGACCGGCCGTTCTACGAAGCGGCGTTCCGCGCCGCGGGCGGCGACCTGGCCGCCTTCCTCCGCGCGACGCCGCCCCTGCCGCTGCTCGGCCTTTAGGAAAGGGCGTTCGGGCGTCGAGGCCGGCGCGGTCGGGCGGGCCCGTCGTCCCGGGCGGCGCGTCGTCCGGGGCGGCGCGGATCGGGCCGCCGGCGGGCCGCGCTCAACCGGCGTCGGATCGGGGCGCGCCGAAGCGGGGACGCGCCGTCTCGGCGCGCCGGCGGGCGCGGCGCGCCGAGACCGGGGCCAAGGCGTCGGCCGCCGCGGCGGCGGGCCGGTGGGGCGGGGGTCGCGCGCGGGCCCG
>CAZBIG010000005.1:0-26908 GCA_964491865.1 uncultured Neomegalonema sp.
GCGCGTCGGCTGACGCCCCTATTTCGGACGCCTCCTCGGCCTACTATTTTATCTTCTTTTACGCGGGGGGGCGGGGCCGCACGGCGGCCTCGACCCCGCGCCTGTCGCGACGGGCGCCGGGCCAGTTCAAGTCGTCATAAGCTCTTGAACCGTTTCTGGAGCCTGTCCGGCGGGTCAGTTTCAAGTTTAGAAAAGAATTTTCTGAGGTTCGATCCGTGCGCGCGCGCCGAAGAATTTGGGATTTTGGGCCCATTTTCTCTGTCGCGTCGGCGACAAAGGATCGGGAAGCGCGCGCCGTCCTCGATCTCTTGCGGCTTGTGTGACCTGCCGGACCCGATTCTTGAGCTGCGACGCATTGCCCATGAATCTCGGTTGTCCATTTTCGACGGCTGTGATTTGTATCACATGGTGAATACGGGGATGAGAAGCGGCTTAGAGGTCAGTGGGGACTTCGGGGTCGAGTGGATAATTGCATAGAAGTCGCCTCAGTTTTTGGCGACACGCGCATATTGTGCAAAGCCTCTCGGCGAATAGCGATCCTCCACGACCAATCTCGAGCGCTGCTTTGACCTGAAGCGCGTCGCTGTCGCGGCGTGGTTTTCAGGTCTTTGAAGGGAGCGACTGAGACGCGGCGTCCCCGCCAGGCGGGTCTAGACCCGACAACGCGGACTTCTCGCTCGCCCTCCACGGCGGGTGAGACTTGTGAGGAACTCGCTCATGGCCACGAACACCCCCGCTTGGACCTTTGTTTCCGTTCCTGACATGTTTAACGCGGATTACGCGGACATCTCGGGCGGCCTCGACCCCGCCATCGCCGCGGTCTTCGACGGCAATGACGTCGACTATACGGACGGTCTGATCGGCGCGCCGAACTGGCAGCCGGGCGACGACAACTCGATGAACGTCGCGCTGGCGCAGGTTTGGAAGACCAACACCGAGTTGATGGTGCAGGCGGCGGGCGGGAACCCCGATCTGGTCGCCATCGCCGGCGACCTGACCTATGCGCGCTTCACCCAACATATCCAAACCACGCGCGACTTGTTCGGCGGCACGGACCTCGACGACTTCGATCAGACGCTGAACGACGCCTTCGCCGCCTATTACTCGTGGATGCGCAAGCTCTGGGAAGAGGCCGGCGTCGGCACGGTCGTCGCCGCGATCGGCGACCACGAAATCGGCGACAACAACTGGCCGTCGGGACCGCGCACCGACTTCGTGCCCGCGATGAAAGAAGCCTTCGGCGAGCACATGGTCGACCCGCTCGGCATCGCGCCGACCTGGAACGGGGTCAGCGCTTTCGCGCCCGAGGGCGACGGGCAGTATGACGAGGGCTCCTACGTCTACCAGAACAAGAACGTGTTGTTCCTGACGGTGGACGTCTTCAAGTTCTCGGCCACCGGCGGCCTCGCGGATGGCGGTGTGGAGGCGTCGGTGGACGGCGCCCATCTGCAGTGGATCAACGACATCCTCGACGCGGCGGAAGCCGACGCCTCCGTCGACCACGTGATCGTTCAAGGCCACGTGCCGGTGCTGACGCCGGTGAACTCTATCCGCTCCAGCCGCATGACCTTCGAAGGCGGCGAGAACTCGGCGTTCTGGCAGGCGCTTCAGGACCACGGCACGAATAATGGCGGCAAGGTCCGCGCTTATCTGAACGGCGAGGTGCACGCCACGACGGTCATCGAAGACGCGAGCTCGGGCATCGTCCAGATCAGCCACGGCGCAACCAACCAGGCCGACGGGGCCGCGCAGCTCGACCCGTATTTCATGACCTTCGAGGTGACGCCCACCGGGATCACCGGCAAGGAATTCACGATCGTCAACGACAATCTCGACACCTCCGACACGGTCTGGGAGGCGCACCGCACGTCGAGCCAGACGGTCGATTTCGTCGGCGCCATGACCGAGATCGGCACGATCGAGATCGACGTCACCGGGGGCGTGACCGCGCTGACCACGACCGGCAACCTCGAAGCGCCGATCCGCACCGAAGGCCATCAAGACTTCGTTGGCGGGCCGGGCGACGACGCGCACGCGGGCGGCATCGACGGCGCCGGCTTCACCCAGAACAACCAGATGTTCGGCCGCGGCGGCAATGACGACCTCGACGGCCGCGGCGGGACCGATCAGCTCTTCGGCGAAGAGGGGAACGACACTCTCGACGGCGGCGACGGGACCGACCTGCTGGTGGGCGGCGTCGGCGACGACAGCCTGACGGGCGGAAGCGGCGCGAACACCTTCCGCTTCGCCATCGGCGACGGCGCGGACGCGATCACCGACTTCAAGCCGGGGACGGACCAGATCGAGATCGGCGTCGCGGGTTTCGGCGATCTGACCATCACGCAGGACGGGGCGGACGCTCTGGTCGGCTATGACGGCGGCGAGATCCGCTTCGAGGGCGTCGACCAGAGCGCCCTGGTCCCGGGCGTCTTCGGCTTCGAGGCCCCGCCGGTCGATCCGCTCGACCCGATCTATGTCAACGCCATCACCCTCGCGACCCCGGGCGCGCCGCCGGCCGAGCCGGTCCGCGACATGGCCGTCGGGGTCGAGCCCTGGGCCGACCGGACGCACATCCTGACCGACTTCCCGTCCGAGCTGCTCAACGGTCGGCTGATCGTCACCAACAACGACGACAAGGGCGTCAGCCCGGCGACCACGTATCTCAGCTTCACCGCCATCCAGGACGCCTTCGTCTATGTCGGGATCGACCAGCGCGTGGCGACGCCGTCGTGGCTCGACAGCGCCTGGACCAAGCTTCCCGGCCAGATCACCGGCCAAAACACCTCCACCGGCTCAAACCTCGCCCCGTTCGACGTCTGGGGCCGCGCAGTGGCGACCGGCGAGACCGTGACCACTGGCGGCAACGGCAACGGCGGCAGCGTCAACAGCTACTTCGTCATCGTCGACGACTCCCAACTCTTTACTTCAGAGGACGCCCCGATGTTGGACACGCAGATACTCCTCCAGGGTGAGGACGGCGTTCTCACCGATCCCAACGTGAACGGCAGCTTCAACGACAGCAACAAGCTGACCCAAACGGGCGGTATCGCGAGCGGCGGGGAAGAGAACGACGCCTTCGGTCTGCGGCCGGGCTATAGCGGCGAGGGGTATATCGACTTCGGGGGCGCGGGCGATTCGCTCGAGTTCACGTTCGACAGCCCGGTGGCGGGCGCGTTCTTCGAGCTGCATATCCGGTACGCGTCGAACGACACCGGCGCAGGCGCCCGCACGACCGAGTTGTCGGTCAATGGCGGCGCGGCCGAGACCGTCGCGTATCCGCAGCCGGTGGGGACCACCGGCGGCGAGCAGTCCTTCGATACATGGCGGATCGTCACCGTCCCGATCACGCTGGTCGAAGGCCAGAACACGATCAACATGACGCTCACGGGCAGCGGCCCGAACGTGGACGCGCTCGTCATCGCCAACGCGGGCGAAGCGCCTGACTTCGGGCCCGCCTTCACCACGCTGCCCGTCTACACGGTCGCCGAGAACCAAACCGCGGTGGGGACCGTGGGGGCCGCGGATGTCGACGACGACTTCACCGACGGGGTGGACACCGCCAGCGCGGTGACCTTCGAGATCACCGGCGGCGCCGATCAGGCCCTGTTCTCGATCGATGAGACCACCGGCGCGCTGACCTTCGACGCCGCGCCCGATTTCGAAGCGCCCGACGACGACGGCGCCGACAACACCTATGATCTTTTCGTCACCGTGACCGACGCGGGCGGCAACGCCGCCGAGCAGGCGATCACGGTGAGCGTTATCGACGTCGACCCCGAACTGGCGACGCCAGCCATAGCGCCGATCATCCTGCAGGCCGAAGACGCCGCGCTGGACACGGATACCGCGACCACGCTGCAGCGCACGCAGGCGCAGAACCCCGAAGACAACTCAGGCGGCAAGGACGCCTTCGGGATTTGGCCGAACTACGGCGGCGCCGGCTACATCGACTTCAATGGGGATGGCGCGGGGGTTGACGGCGCCGAGGCCTTCACCCTGCAGGTCACGGTCCCGGAGGCCGGTCTCTACGACATGCATGTCCGCTTCATGAGCGCGACCACCGACCGCCCGGTGGATGTCGGGATCAACGGGGTCACGCAGCTCAGTGAACTGAGCTTCGTGGGCGCCGGGTTCGATGGCGACGCCTGGATCGTGCGCGAGGCCGTGACGCTGCAGCTCGAGACCGGCGTGAACACCATCACTTTCGCGATCCCGACGGGGTTCAATAACGGCCCCAACGTCGATGCGATCGCCATCACCAGCTTTGGTGCGGCGGCGCCGGCGTTCCCGTCCGAGAACACCGCCCCGGGCTTTGACGGGGCGCCGACGGCGGCAGATGTCGCCGAAGGCGCGACGGCGGTGGCCAGCCTGACAGTCGCTGACGACGGACAGGGAAACCCGGCCTTCGCGCTGACCGGCGATGACGCCGACCTGTTCGAGATCGACAGCAACGGCGCCCTCGCCTTCAAGACCGCTCCCGATTTCGAGGCGCCGGCCGATGCCGGGGCCGACGGCGTCTACAACGTGACTGTCGGGGTCAGCGACGAAGCCGGCGGCGAGACGGTCGACATTGCTGTCACCGTCACCGACGTCGACGAGGCGCCGACGCTGACCGGCGCGGTGGCCCCGGCCACGCTGCCCGCCGGCGGCGGGGTCGTGTCGCTCGCCGGCCTGACGGCGACGGATCCGGAAGAGCAGCCGACGACGCTGCAGCTGGCGACTCCGCTGGACGGCTTCTCGATCGACGGGACCGATCTGACCGTCGCCGACACCGTGGCCGCCGGCGATTACACGGTCGCGGTCGTGGCGAACGACGGCGGGCTCGACTCGGAGACCGTCCAGATTTCGGTGACGGTCGAAGAGGCGGTGATCGAGGACTTCGAGACCATCGTGATCCAGGGCGAAGACCTCACGGTCGTCGCAGGCGGCGGCGACCCCAGCCTCGTTCGCACTCAGACGTCGAACCAGGAAAAGGATGGGCTCAACGGTTTCGGGCAAGACGTTCCGGGTGGCAACACCGCGAACCCGGGACTCCCCCAGTACGACGATTACGGCCTCCGCCCGGACTATACCGGCGACGGCTATTTCGACATCAACGGCAACCTTGGCGCGAAGGCCACGGTCGAGATCCCCGATCTGCCGCTCGGGGCGGGCAGCTACGACGTCTATCTGCGCGTCGCCAACGGCAGCGCCGCGCGTCCGATCACGGTCGACATCGGCGGCGTGTCGGAGCGGATTGCGAGCACCCAGACGGGCCAATTCTATCTTTGGGGCGTCCAGAAGATCACGCTGGACCTGCCCGAGGCGGCCGAGGGGCCGCGCGTTCTGACCATCTCCACCGAGGGCTCCAACGGCCCGAACATCGACGCCATCGCCATTGTCGAGGCCGGAACCCCCTACAGCTTCCTGCCGCCCGCAATTACCAGCCCCGCGACGCTTGAGATCGTCGAGAACAACCTCGTCGTCGGCGTGGTGAGCGCCAGCGATCTCGATCAGCCCACGACCAACGCCGGCGGCGCGAGCGGGTTTAGCGACGAGGCCCTGACCTTCGCGATCCTCGACGGGCAGGACGGCGCATTGTTCAGCATCGACGCGGCCACGGGCGAGCTGTCCTTCGTCGCCGCCCCGGATTTCGAGGCCGGCCCGACGAGCTTCACCCTGACGGTCGAGGTCTCCGACGGCGCGCTCACGACCCGGCAGGAGATCACGGTCAACGTGCTGGACGACCCGTCCGACAACGCGCCCGACAACACTCTGCCGACGGCCGTCAACGGCGTCGGCGCGGGCGCCGAGGACGCGCCCGTCATCGCCATCGATATCGCCGATCTGATCGACGACCTTGAGGACGGCGAGCCGACGATCACCGCGGCGACCTCGGCCAACGGAACCGTCGCCATCAACGGCACGGTGCTCGAGTTCACGCCGGCCGCCGATTTCAACGGCGACGCGATCATCGACTACACCGTCGCGGATACGGCCGGCGACACGGCCTCGGCGCAGGTGACCGTCACGGTCGCGCCGGTGAACGACGCGCCCACGCTGAGCGGCGAGGTCGGTCCGGCGACCGTCACCACCGATGGCGGCGTCGTCGACCTGTCGGGGCTGATCGCCGCTGACATCGACGGCCCGGCCCCGACGCTTGCGGTCCGCGCGGCCGGCGGCGCCGCCGCGCCCGACGGCGTCGTCGTCAATGGCGACGGCGATCTGGTCATCCCGGCGGGCCTCGCCCTTGGCGAGCTGGCGCTTGAGATCGTGGCCAACGACGGCGAGTTCGACTCGGAGAGGGTCGTCCCGATCACGGTGACGGTGGAAGAGCCGGTCGACCTGTCCTACACGGTGCCCGCCGACGGCGAGATCGTCATTCAGCTGGAGAACCGGGACGGGTCGATCACGATCCTTGATGAGGATGTAGACGGCGGCGGCGTCAACAACAGCGATCTCACGCAGTTCCGAGACAGCGCCAACCCGGAGTTGAACGGCGACGGGTCGGTGCAGCAGGGCGCGGGCAAGACCGACGGCCTGTGGGACGGCAAGACCGGCGAAGGCTATCTCGACATGGGCGGCGACGTCGGCGACGCCTTCTCCTTCGTCGTGAATGCGCCGGCGGCCGGGGACTACGCCTTCGCCTTCCGCTACAACAACGGCAGCGGCTTCAATGGCGGCGAGCGCCCGCTCGCCATCGCCGTCGGCGGGGCTGTGCAGGCGACGCCGAGCTTCGCGCGCGGCGCGACCTGGACAGACTGGCTCGTCGAGACCGTGACGCTGACCCTCGAGGCCGGCGAGAACACGATATCGGTCGCCAACACCGTGGCGAACGGGCCGAACCTCGACCAGGTCGCGATCAGCGCGGTCGACGCCTCGGCCGACAGCGACGAGACGCCGCTGGCGCTGACCGGGCCCGAGACCGTCGCGGCCGAGGCGCGAAACGCCATCGCCTTCACGGTGGTCGGCCGCGACGCCGACATCGTCAAAGTCGAGATCAGCTTTGATGGCGGCGCGACCCGGATCGACGTCACCGACGCCGTGGACGAGAACGGCGTCGTCACGGTCGACGGCTCCGCGCTGGAGACCGGCGACCAGACCGCGACGGTCGTCGTCACCGACGCAGCCGGCAATGAGGCCGACGCGACGTTCGACTTCACCGTCGACAACGCGGCCCCGACGGCCGACAACGGCGTCGGCGCGGGCGCCGAGGACGCGCCCGTCATCGCCATCGATATCGCCGATCTGATCGACGACCTTGAGGACGGCGAGCCGACGATCACCGCGGCGACCTCGGCCAACGGAACCGTCGCCATCAACGGCACGGTGCTCGAGTTCACGCCGGCCGCCGATTTCAACGGCGACGCGATCATCGACTACACCGTCGCGGATACGGCCGGCGACACGGCCTCGGCGCAGGTGACCGTCACGGTCGCGCCGGTGAACGACGCGCCCACGCTGAGCGGCGAGGTCGGTCCGGCGACCGTCACCACCGATGGCGGCGTCGTCGACCTGTCGGGGCTGATCGCCGCTGACATCGACGGCCCGGCCCCGACGCTTGCGGTCCGCGCGGCCGGCGGCGCCGCCGCGCCCGACGGCGTCGTCGTCAATGGCGACGGCGATCTGGTCATCCCGGCGGGCCTCGCCCTTGGCGAGCTGGCGCTTGAGATCGTGGCCAACGACGGCGAGTTCGACTCGGAGAGGGTCGTCCCGATCACGGTGACGGTGGAAGAGCCGGTCGACCTGTCCTACACGGTGCCCGCCGACGGCGAGATCGTCATTCAGCTGGAGAACCGGGACGGGTCGATCACGATCCTTGATGAGGATGTAGACGGCGGCGGCGTCAACAACAGCGATCTCACGCAGTTCCGAGACAGCGCCAACCCCGAGACCGTGGACGCCAGTCGCCCGGACGGCCTTTGGCCGGGCTTCAACGGCGGCGGCTATCTCGACATGGGCGGTCAGGTCGGCGACCAGGCGACGTTCGACGTCACCGTGGCGACCGCCGGCGCGTACGTTTTCACCTTCCGGTACGCGAACGGCAGCGCCTTCAACGGCGGCGTGCGTCCGCTCGACATCGCCGTCGACGGGACGGTGCAGGCGACGCCCGATTTCGCCCGCGGCGTCAACGCCGAAGGCGACCCGAGCAGCTTCGGCGACTGGCAGGACCAGGTCGTCACGCTCACCCTCGAAGCCGGCACGAGCACGATCTCGCTGACCAACACGGTCGAAAACGGGCCGAACATCGACCAGGTGACCGTGGCGCCGGCGCCGTTGGACGAGGACCCGACCGCGCTCACCATCGCGCTGATCGACGTGACCGAGAACGTGGCCGGCGCCGACGTGGCGACCGTCGCGGTCGCGGACGTCGACACCGTCTACGCGCCGACGGATCTCGCCGTCAGCGACGATCGGTTCGAGCTGGTGGCCGGCGACGCCGACAACAGCTTCACGCTGAAGCTGAAAGCGGGCGAAGCGCTCGACTTCGAGGCCGCGGAACAGCCGACCGTGACGGTATCGCTCGGCGCGCTCAGCGAGGACGTCACGCTCGCGCCGATCAACGACCCCGCCGACGATGACACGGGCGTCGCTTTCGACCCCGTGACCATCCAGGCCGAGGACGCCGAGATTACCGACGTCCCCGGCGCCGGACCGGGCAACCAGATCGTCGCGCTGACCGGCACGGACACCGACGCGTTCGGCAACACGCTCGGCGAGGACCGGACCGGCTTCGAGGGGACGGGCTATGTCGACTACGGCAACACCGTCGGCGACTCGGCCGCCTTCACCGTCAACGTGCCGGCGGCCGGGGTGTACACCGCCACCTTCCGCTACGCCAACGGCGACAGCGTTGCGCGACCGCTCGACCTGACGGTGAACGGCCAGGCGGCGCTCCAGGTGTCGTTCGCGCCGACCGTCGGCGACGGCGACAACTGGAACGCCTGGACCGACGTCACGGTCGAGTTGACCTTGACCGAGGGCGAGAACGTCGTTGCGCTGACCATCCCGACGGTGGCGAACGGCGGCGTCAACAACGGCCCCAATATCGACCAAGTGACCTTTGCGCTGAAGGACGGCGACGACGACGTCGCCGAGCCCGGCCCCCGCGAGACCATCCGCATCAACTTCCAGGATCCCGGCTCCCCGACGCCGGAGGGCTATGTCGCGGCGGTCTTCGAAGGTTTCGCCGATCAGGGGAACGGTCTTTCTTACGGCTTCATCACCGAGGCCTCGGCCTTGGACGAAGACGGCGAGAGCAACACGCCCATCACCCCGGATCTGTTCGGCGAGGGCGCGACGGCGTTCCCGGCGATCGCGATCAACGAGCGTGATATTGACGGCTACGACCCGCGCCTGACCGGTTACGTGCACTTCGATTTCGACGATCGCCCGACGTATAACGGCGAGCGCGTCGGGTTCGAACTCGCGCTCGACAACGGCTGGTATGAAGTCACGGTGGCCGTGGGCGACACCGCCGGGCCGAACGACAGCGACAACCAGCTGCTGATCGAAGGCGAGCTGGTCTCGAGCTTTATCCCGACCGATCTCTTCAAGACCCAACTGGTCACGACGGTCGTCGAAGTTGTCGACGGGCATCTGACCCTGGCCGCGCCCGACGGCAAAATCACCGAAGCGCAGTATCTCGAAGTTCGGGAATTGCCGGATCTGACGCCGGATGACGATCGCGCCGCGCCCGAGGATTACGCGCAGTTCATTAATCCGGTGGCGACCGCCGGGATTAACGAGAACCGCGTGGAAGTCGATCTCGACCCCGCGTCCGGCACGGTCGAAGGCGTGGACCCGAATTCCGACATCGTGTTGGGCGTGCAGGTCGCGCCGGATCGCGGCGGCGTCCTGCTCGAGAGCCTGACCGACGGCTCGATCCGGTTGTTCAACACGTTGACGGGCGAAGAGGTCCCGTACTCGGTCAACACGACGGCCGGGTTCGACTCGCTGACGATCTCGCCCAGCGCGCCGCTCGAGCCGTTCACGAGCTACACCCTGGTGATCGACGGTTTCCAGGACCGCGGCGACGCCAACGACCTGTCGGCGCCGTCGCGCGAGTTCCAGAAATTCTCGACAACCTTCACGACCGGCGACGCGCCGGAGATCGTCGACCGGGAAGTCGCGTTCGCCGACACCTTGGAGTTCGTGGGGAACCCGGCGCTCGGCCAGACCTACACGTCGATCGAGATGTCGCCGGACGGTCAGCATCTTTACGTGTCGTCGATCGGGGGAACCATCACGCGGTGGGAGGTCGATCCGAACGACGGGTCGCTGATCCAAGACAGCATCGAAGTCTATGCGCCTGAGGAGTTTAATCAGGCCGGCGGCCGCCGCGGGATCATCGGGCTCGCCTTCGATCCCGAGGATCCGGAAACGATCTGGATCACCGACAACTACCCGATCCCGCTTTCGGGTCGCGACAACGGCGTGCCGGACTTTTCGGGCCGGATTTCCAAGGTGACGCTCGGCGAGGGCGGGTCGCTCTCGGACGCCAGCATCCAGACCTATGTCACCGGACTGCCGCGCTCAAACGGCGACCATGTCACCAACAGCCTCGAGTTCCGGAATGTCGGCACCGAAGCCGATCCCGAATATCTGATGTACCTGATCCAGGGCTCGAACACGGCCATGGGCGCGCCGGACAGCGCCTGGGGCTTCCGTCCGGAGCGTCTGCTGAACGCCGCGGTCATGGAGATCGACCATAAGCGCACGGACGTGCCCGCTGGCGGCTTCGACGTCACTACCGAGCCGCTGCCCGCGGACGGCAACAACCGGCGCTTCGCGGATGACGACAACGACCTGTTCAATGGCGGCATTCCGATCGACAGCGGCGAATTCTCGGGCAATTTCCTGCACTTCAACGAAAACGGCGTCGCTTCGGTCCGCGTGGGGGCGGATGCGGACAGCGATCTGGTGCAAGCGTTCTATGATCCGTTCGCCGAAGACGCGGTCGTCTCGATCTTCGCGACCGGCCAGCGCAACGCGTACGATCTGGTCTGGCACTCCAACGGCTTCTTGTACGTGCCGACCAACGGCTCCGCCGCGGGCGGCAACGTGCCGGACGATCCGCGCACTCCGGCGAATGAAGGGCGCACCGGTGTCGAGAGGCAGGACGATTATCTCTTCATCATCGAAGAAGGCGCCTACAGCGGTCACCCGAACCCGCTCCACGGCCACTATGTCTTGAACGGCGGCAATCCGACGACCGGCGACGACCCGAACGAGGTCAACGCTTACGGCGAAGGGAACGTGGCCCCGGATCCGGACTACAATCCGGACCGCGCCTATTCGCTCGGGCCCAACCGATCGCCGAACGGCGCGATCGAGTATACGAGCAACGTTTTCGGCGGCTCGCTGCAGAATGCGCTGTTGTTCACCGAGTACTCGGGCGGCAATGACGTTCGTGCGATCCTGTTCGACGAGAACGGGCTGCCGTCTGAAGACTTCGTGCTGGTGAACACGGACGGGCAGGTGATCAACTACTATCCTGACCCGCTCGACATCATCGAGGGCGCGGACGGGCGGCTTTACCTGCTGACGCTCAATCGGTCGAACGGCCAAAGCCAGATCGTGCGCCTCGACCCGGCTCCGGGCGGGGAGGTCGCCGACACCACCGCCGACGCGGGCGGCAATCTCACGCTTTTGGTTGTCGATCAGAGCGACGCCGCCGCGGTGGTCTTCCAGGTCAATGGCCTCGACGACGATATCGAGACCCTGACGGTCGATTTCGGCGAGGGACCGCAATCGATCACGCTCGACGATCAAAGCCGGTTCACGCTGGACCTCAGCCAGGCCTCCGCGCCGGTGACCGTGACGCTCGGCGTGGAAGACGAGGCCGGCAACACCGCCTCGGCCGCGACCCAAGCCGATCCGGGCGCGAGCGTCGGCGGCGGGGATCCGGTCTTCATCGACGCGACGGAATTCACCGTCCTCAGCACGTTGACCGGCGGCGCCGCGACGGTGATCCGAAACATCAACGATCAGACCACCCACGAACCCGGGGACGCGAACGACCTCAACGGCGATGGCCTGAACGACGGCTATGACGGACTGGCCTATCTCGACCCCAATGGCGGGCCCGAGGACAAGGCGGCGTTCAGCTTCAACGCCCCGGCCGCCGGCACCTACACGTTCAGCTTCCGCATGGCGGCGAACAACGACCGCGACGTCACCTTCCGCACGGGCGACGCGTCGCAGACCGTCACCGTCAATACCGGGACCTTCACCAACTGGCAGAATTCCGAGGTCGTCCTGACGCTCGTCGCCGGGCTGAACACGATCACGATCAGCCAGCCCGGCCCCTCGGGGCCGAACATCGACAGCGTCACGATCACGCCGCTGGCGATCGAGGACGTCACCGCCGATGCGGGCGACGATCTGGCGCTCGCCGTGCTCGACGCGAGCGATCCGGCCGCGGTGGTCTTCCAGGTCTCCGGCGACGACGACGACATCGACGCCTTCACCGTGAGCGTCGACGACGCGCCGGGCGAGGCGGTGACGCTCGACGAAAACGGGCAATTCGTTCTCGACCTGACGGCGTTCGCCGATCAATCGGTCGTGGCGACCCTGACCGTGACCGACACGGCGGGGAATACGGCGCAGGCCGCCTCGGCGGCGTTCACGCCGGCCTTCGTCGACCCGGCGCCCGACGACGGAACCGCGCTGATCGACGGGGTGGCGTACACGCTCTACGAGGCCGAGAACGCGGCGCTGGGCGGCGCGGTGGTGGTGCCCGAGACGGAGGACGACCGGAACGCGCAAGGCGCTGGGTTTGTCGACTTCGATGGCGCGGGCGATCAGACCATCACCTGGACGATCGAGGTTCCCGAAGACGGCGTCTACGGCGTCGACATTCTCTACGCCCTGGCCTCGACCAAAGCGGCGCGCCCGATGACGCTTTCGGTCGACGGGTCGGTGGTGGACACGCTGCCGTTCGCGCCCAACAGCAACGCCGCCGAGAACGTCTGGGGCCCGCAGTCCACGTCGCTCGAGCTGACCGCGGGCGTGCATCAGATCACCGTCACCGCGCCGGGCGCCGTGGGCCCCAATGTCGACCAGCTGCGCATCACCAGCCAGCCTCTGGTCGATCCGGGCGACCTCACCGCCGACGAAGGCGGCGATCTTGCGATCGCGCTGCTCGACGCGACCGATCCGCAGGCGGTGGCGTTCCAGGTGACGGGTCTCGACGACGATATCGAAACCGTCAAAATCGCCTTCAACAGCGGCGATCCGGTCGAGGTCACGGTCGACGAGAACGGCCAGTTCATCGCCGATGTGGGCCTGGATTTGGGCGCGGTCGACGCGGTGCTGACCGTGACCGACGACGCCGGCAACAGCGCCAGCGCCGATGTCGCCTTCGCGGTGGCGCCGGACGGCGATCCGAATGCGGATATCGAGGTCCAGAGCCTCGATCCGGCTTTCTTCGACAACCGCCTGCACTTCAGCTTCGTCCAGAATTCGGACGGCCGCCTGTTCAAGGATAGCGCCACCGTCCAGCTGTCGAACAGCGGCTCCGAGGTTCTTGAGATCATCGGTTTCGAGATCAACGGCCCGTTCACTCTGCCGGAACCGACGCTCGACACGCTTGTCGACGGCCTGACCATCGACCCCGGCGCGACTTTCGACATCGAGGTTCTGTTCAACGCCGATGCGATCGATCCGAAACCGACAAACGGTCAGAACGGCGTCCGGGAGGGCGTGCTGACGCTCATCACGAACGACGCCGAGGACCCGTTTGTCTCGGTCGATCTGGCCGGTTTCTGGCAGTCGCAGCAAGAGGGCGGGCAAGAACCCAACGTCAACGAGGTTTGGCAGGTCTTCGGCTTCGGCAACGAGATCGCCGACCTGCCGTTCACCGGCGGCGGCGAGAACTCGGTCCTGGACTTCGACGATCTCTACCTCGCCGCGCCGGGACAGGAAGGCGTCGAGATCCTGTCGCCCTATTGGCGCCTCGCCGATGGCGTCACCGAGGCGCGCGCGACGATCATCGCGGCTTACAACGCCTCCGGCAGCGCCGGTCTGGGCATCCATAACCCCGGCAACAAAGGGCAGGATGTCGGCCTTACCGCCTGGGGCGGCGGCGGCGGCGCGCAGAGCCAGAGCATTCTGCCTCTGACCAGTGGCGGGAGCTTTGCGACCACGCTGTTTAGCGACGCGACAATTCCGGACGGGTGGCTGGGCGACGACATCTTCGGCATCGAAATGGCCGGCCTGTCCACCGATCCGAGCCTGAACTCGTCGGGTGGCGGAACGCCGTCGCAGTCCGCGCTGGACGACGCGTATGGCGCCGGCGCGTTCACGGTCACCGGGACGGGCGCGAACGCCGTGGTCACGGACGCCGAGGGGAACGTGGTCGAAGACGGCTACACCGTTCGGATGTTCCAGGCTCTGGACGCCGACGGCGTCCCGATCCCCAACGTGTACCTGGGCATCATGGACTACACGGGGATCAACTACGACTATAACGACAACATGTTCATCTTCGAGGGCATCGCGCCGGTCGGCTTCGGCAACGTGATCTCGATCGAGGGACTGGACGACGCCGCCGCGGACGACCGCCTGGTGTTCAGCCGGATCGACAATCCGGCGAACGGCCAGGAGGTCCGCGACAGCGCCACCTTCCAAGTGACCAATGACGGCTTCGTTGCCCTCGAGGTCGTCGGCCTGTCCTTCGGCGGGGCCAATCCGGACGCCTTCGAACTGGCGGATCCGAGCCAGGCCGACGGCTTCACCGTCGCGCCGGGCCAGAGCGTGGACGTGACCGTGAACTTCGTCGGGACCGATCCGGCGAACGACGGCGCGGCCGTGTCCTACGCGGCGGAGCTGGTGATCGAGAGCGACGACGCCCTCAATCCGACCTCGACCGTGGCGCTGGCGGGCTTGGCGCAGATCGAATCCCAGGGCGGCGAAGAGCCGACCGTGGCGGAAATCTTCGCGGCCTTCGGCTACACCACCGACATCGCCCAGGACCAGCTGAACAACGGCGGCCTGGTCGAGACGGTCGGCGACGAGATTCTCGCGCCCTATCTGCAGGCGCTCGACCCGTCGGCGCCGGTGGAGGTGATCCAGATCGCCGCCTATCAGCAGGCCAACGCCGCGCGGTTCGGCGTGCACGGCCTGCAGGGCGAGCCGGTGACCCAGCTGTTCACCCAGGACGGCGACCAGTATCAGGCGATCCTGCCCGACGGCGACGGCCCCGGCGGACAGGCCCGGGCGAGCTTCTCGCCGACTAGCCCGTTCGGCGTCTACATCTCGGTGGAGGGCAACGACGCGTTCTCGGCCTGGTCCGATCCGGAGGCGAACGAGCGCTTCTTCACCACCGGCACCGCGGGCAGCGTGACGGAGGACGGCGAAGGGCATCTGATCCGCTACTTCGAGGCAAAAGACGCCAACGGCGAGGTGATCGAGGGGGTCTATCTCGGCTTCCAGGATTATCCGGGGGCCGGCAACTTCGACTATAACGACTATCTGTTCGTCATCAAAAACGTGCAGCCCTACGCGCTGACCGCCGAGGAGACCGACGAAAACGGCGTCAATCTGGCGCTGGTCACCGACACGGACACCGACGGCGTCGTCGACTTCTTCGACGACGACACCGGCGGCCCTGTCGGCGGCGACGAACAAACCCCCTTCCCGGGCCCGAACGCGCCGACCTTCACGGACGGGGTGTTGACTGTTGACGCCACCAATTTCGACGCCGGCGGCCAGAACGTCTCTTACTTCGACGTCGACCCGGGCCAACAGGGCGGCAGCAGCAACGGCCGACCCGGGACGGATGTGGAGACCGTCGGCGGCCAGGACGACATCGCCTTCGTCGCCCCGGGCGAGTGGTTGGAGTTCACGGTCACCGTGCCGGCGGCGGGCGTCTACGCCTTCTCGGTGGTGGCGAAATCGCCCATCGACGACGCGACGATCGCGCTCTCGATCGAGGACGGTCCGAGCCTGGGCGTCATCACCCTGCCGGACGCCAACGCCGCGGGCAACGACAGCTTCACCGGGACCGACTTCGCGGCGACGGATCCGGTGGAGGTGACGCTGCCCGCGGGCGAGCAGACCTTGCGCCTGACCCTCGACGGCGGCTCCACCGCGGATAACGGCTATGTGCTGGATCTGCGGTCCTTCACCCTCGAGGCGCTGCCGGGCGACGAGCCGAGCGACCAGTCGCCCTTCCCGGGTCCGGACGCCCCCGGCTTTGTCGACGGCGCGCTGACGCTGGCCGCGCTCAACTACGACAATGGCGGGCAAAACGTCGCCTATCTGGACGCGCCGGGCCTTCAGGGCGGCTCGACCGGCGGGCGACCGGGGTCCGACGTCGAAGTCACGGCCGCTGGCGACGTCGGCTGGATCGCTGACGGCGAGTGGCTCGAATACACGATCGAGGTCGATCAGGCCGGTCTCTACGACTTGGATCTGATCCTCTCGACCGCGTTCGGCGGGCGGTCGGCGACCGTCGCGTTCTATCGCGACGGAGAAGTCCAGCCATACGTCTCGAGCGCGCCGATCGACAATCCGAACACCGGCGGCTTCACGACCTTCGCGCCGAGATCGGCGACGGGTCTGGCGCTCGAGGCGGGCGCGCAGCAGATGCGGGTCACCTTCGCCGGCGGCAGCCAAGACTTCCGCAGCTTCACCCTGACGCTGAGCGAACCGGATGACCCGTCAGGCAACCAGCCTCCGGTCACCGAGGGGATCGCCGACGCGCAAGCCGACGAAGGCGAAGCGTTCACGCTCGACGTGTCGGGGCAGTTCTCGGATCAAGACGTGGAGGACGAACTCGTCTTCACGGCGACCGGGCTGCCGGCCGGCCTGACGATCTCGGACGACGGGGTCATCACGGGCGCGCCGACCGAGACCGGGACATTCACCGTCTCGGTCACCGCCAGCGACGGCGACGCCGAGGTGACGACGGACTTTGAGCTCAGCGTCGCCCCCGGCGTCGTCGGGGACGCGCAAGCGCCGTTCCCCGGTCCGAACGCGCCGAGCTTCGTCGACGGCGCGCTCACCGTCAGCGCAGCCAATTTCGACGCCGGCGGCCAAGGCGTTTCCTGGAACGACGATCCGGGCAGCGACGGCGGGCTCACGGCCTTCCGGCCGGGCGCGGACGTCGAGTTCGTCGGCGCCCCGGGCGCGCCGGATATCGGCTATGTCGAGAACGGCGAATGGCTCGAATATACGGTCAACGTGCCGGCGAGCGGTCTCTACAATCTGAGCGTGACGGCCAAAACCCCGATCGGCGGCAACACCATCAGCGTGTCGCTCGGCGCGGGCGCGGTGTTGGCGACCTTTGTGCTGGCGGACGCCAACGCTCCCGACAATGTCAGCTTCACCGGGACCGAGTTTTCCGAAACGCCGGCCCAAAGCATCGCCCTCGAGGCGGGCGAGCAGACGTTGCGCTTCACCTTTGAAGGCGCGCCCGCGAGCAACGGCTATCTGCTTGATTTCCGGAGCTTCAGCCTCGAACAGGCGACGCCCGAAGAGCCGGTCAATCAAGCGCCGGTCGCCGAGGGCGTCGCGGATGCGGAGGCGGACGAGGGCCAGGCGTTCTCGCTCGACGTGTCCGATCAGTTCTCGGATCCGGATGTCGACGACGTGCTGACCTTCACCGCGTCGGGCTTGCCGAGCGGTCTGACGATCTCGCCAGAGGGCGTGATCTCGGGGCAGCCGACCGAAAGCGGCGCGTTCACGGTCTCGGTCACCGCCAGCGACGGCGATTTGAGCGTGTCGAGCGACTTTGTCCTCAGCGTCGAGCCCGCGCCGACGCCCCCCGAGCAGGGGCCGTTCCCCGGCCCGAACGCGCCGGGCTTCGTCGACGGCGCCCTGACGGTCAGCGCAGGCGACTTCGACAATGGCGGCCAGGGCGTCTCGTGGAACGACAACCCTGGTCGGGACGGCGGCGTCACGACCTTCCGCCCGGGGGTCGATGTCGAAGTCGTCGGCTCTGCGAGCCAGCCGGATATCGGCTATGTCGAAAACGGCGAGTGGGTCGAGTATACGATCACCGTGCCGGAGAGCGGACTTTACGATCTGAGCCTGGTCGCGAAGACGCCGGTCGGCGGCAACACGATCTCGGTGTCTGTCGGCGACGCGCCCGCCCTGGCGACCTTCGCGCTCGAGGACGGCAACGCGGCCGACAACAACGCGTTTGGCGGCGGGACGGACTTCCTCGCCACGCCAAGCCAAACGGTGGCGCTCGAGGCAGGCCAGCAGACGTTGCGGTTCACCTTTGACGGCGCGCCGGCGACCAACGGCTACCTGCTCGACTTCCGCAGCTTCACGCTCGAGCAAACCCCGACGGAACCGGAGGCGCGACCGGTCGCTCAGGCGGGCTCTCAGACGATCTTCCAGAGCGGGCCGGACGTTTGGACCCGGGTTCTGTTCGACGAAGAGCTCGAGAATCCGTCGGTCGTGGCGGGGCCGCTCACCTCGAACGGCTCGGACCCCGCGATGGTGCGCATCCGAGACGTGACGTCGACCGGCTTCGAGATGCAGCTCGACGAATGGGACTATCTCGACGGGTCCCATATTCCCGAGACGGTGTCTTGGTTCGCGGTCTCCGAAGGCGTGCACGACTTTGGCGACGGGCTGGTGATCGAAGCCGGCTCGACCATGTCGGATGAGGGCCTCGGCGATGTCGACTTCCTGCACGCCTTCGACGCCGCCCCGGTGGTGGTCGCGCAGGTGGCGAGCGACGCCAACCCCGAAGCTCTGGTGACGCGTCTCGACGCGGTCGACGCGGACGGCTTCTCGGTCAAGGTGTCGGACGAAGAGGCGAGCACGGCCAATCTGGTCGACGAAATCGTCAGCTGGATCGCCGTCACGCCGGGCGTGTTCGACGGCCTGCAGGCCGGGGTCACTGGAGAAACCGTGACGTCCGACGAGTACGAACTGGTCTATGACCAGTCGCCTGCGGACGGCTTCATCGGCCTGATCGCGTCGATGCAGACCTTCAACGGCGGCAATCCGGCTGGCGTCCGGCTGGCGGACCCCGCCACCGCTTCCAGCGCTTCGATCTTCATCGAAGAAGAGCAGTCGCTCGACGAGGAAGTGGACCACATCGCGGAAGAGGTCGGGTGGATCGTGCTCGGCGAAGACCTGTTCGCCTAAGACCTGTTCGCCCAAGACCTGGTCGTCTTAGACGTCTCGACGCGATTGAACCCGTCCAGCGCTCGAACCGAGCGCTGGGCCAGGAAGGCGGTCGAAGCGCCGCGTCGGGAAGCCTGTCGCCCCGCCGCGCCGAGAGGGCGCGGCCGCAACACGCCCGCCTGCGCGCGCGCCGCGGTTTTGGCCGCGATTTGATCCCCGAGCCGCATCTTGCCGCGACCGGACAGGTTCGGCCTTCCGTCGAGACCCGAGCGGGCCGCGGCGCGGCGTCGAGACGGTTAAACGCGCCCCGCTCGCAAGAGGGACGGGGGCTGAGAGCCGTCGGCTGCACCGCCGATACCGCTGACCCGACGACGTCCTGAGATGCGCGCGAGGCGACGCCCCCTTTCGCCGCCTGGCGCTGACAAAAATCCGTCGCCGAGAAGTCGGGCAAGAGCACGCTTGACATCGGCGCCTCTGCCTACTAGTTGGTTGGCATGGAAACGCGTGAAGCCCTCCTTCAAAGCGCTGAACAGCTGGCTCGCAGCCGGGGGTTCGATGCGTTCAGCTATGCCGACCTGTCCAAGGAGGTGGGCATCCGGAAGGCGAGCATCCACCACCATTTTCCCGCGAAAGCAGATTTGGCCCTCGCGTTGATCACGGACTATCGCAAGCGTTTCGCAGAGGTCCTCGAGCGCATCGCGCGCGACGCGCCGGACGCCAGCGCCAGGCTGGCGGGATATCTGGACGCCTATCGCGCGGCGCTGAAGGGCGGCAGCGCGGTTTGCCTGTGCGTCGCCTTCAGCGTCGGGCGAGAGAGCTTTAGCGACAAGGTGCTGGCGGAGCTAAACGCCTTTCATCAGGGGGGACTGCGCTGGTTGCGCGATACCTTCGAGTTGGGGGCGAACGACCGCTCGATCGACAGCGTCGGCGATCCTCGTGTCGAGGCCGCCGCGGCGCTCGCCTTGGTCGAGGGCGCGCAGCTCGTAGCCCGCGCAGCCCGTGACGTCGCGCGATACGACGCGGCCACGGAAATCCTCAGACAAAGGGCGCTCTAGCCCTTTATTTGCCTCCAAAACCTACCGACTAGTAGAAAGGAAAACCCATGACTCAGCGTTTTCACGACAAGACGGCCATCGTAACCGGCGGAGGCTCGGGCATCGGCAAGGAGGTCGCCCGACGCTTCGTTGCTGAAGGCGGACGGGTCGTTCTGAACGGCCGGGACGAGCGCAAACTGCGTGCAGCGGCGGAGGAAATCGGCTCGGGCGATCAAGTCGACTTCTTGGCGGCCGACGTTTCGGACGTGTCCACGGGAGAGCGTCTCGTCGCCCGCGCCGCCGAGCGGTTTGGCGGGCTCGACATCCTGTTCAACAACGCCGGGGTTTTCACGCCGAAGCCCTTTTTAGAGCTGACGGAACAGGACTATGACCGCTTCCTCGACATCATTCTCAAAGGGAAGTTTTTCGTGGCGCAAGCGGCCGCGCGCGCGATGAGGAAGCGAGGCGGCGGCGCGATTGTTCAAACCGGTTCCATGTGGGCGCTGCAAGCGGTCGGCGCGACGCCTTCCTCCGCCTATTCGGCGGCCAATGCGGGTGTGCACGCCCTCGTGCGAAACCTGGCCATCGAACTTGCGGGTGACAAAATTCGGGTGAACGCCGTCGCGCCGGCCGTGGTGGAGACGCCGGTCTACAATACTTTCATGAGCGCGGAGGAAGTGGCGGCGACCTTGCCCACCTTTGACGATTTCCATCCGCTCGGGCGGAATGGACAGCCTGCGGACGTCGCAGAGGCGCTCCTGTTCCTAGCGTCCGACGCGGCGGGTTGGATCACGGGCGCCGTCCTCCCCGTGGATGGCGGTGTGACCGCTGGCCGGCGCTAAAACCGGCAATAAAAGACGCGTTGCGCCTGGGGGGCGGAGAAGCTTTTCCGCCGCCCAGCAGAGACCTCCGCGCACCCGATCCGGCGAAGGCGCCCAGTCGGTTCGCCAGGGACGACGAGCCGCCGCTTGGCGCGCGCCGCCAGAGCACGCGCCGCCCGACCCTCGGTCGGCCGACTGTCTGAGCCGGCGGAGAAGCTTGCAGGCGGCGGCGGGGGGGAAGGCTGGCGGAGTGGAAGGGATTCGAACCCTCGATACCCTTTTGGGGTATACTCCCTTAGCAGGGGAGCGCCTTCGACCACTCGGCCACCACTCCGCGGACTGGGGTATTGGAAAGCGGCGGAGGTTGCAAGCGCGGGGGGCGGCGCTGGCCCCGACCCGGACGCGCGGGCGCGCCAGGGTCGGAACCAGGGTCGGAGTCAAGGTCCGAACCTAGGTCCGGCTTTGGGCCGCGGGCTGGGACAAGCCGCGGCGGGCGCTCAGAGATTGAGCTGGTAGCTCGCCGGGGCGTAGCGGAAGCCTTCGCCCATCGGTTCGACGTAGCCGACCGCCGGGAACGGCATGTGGTAGCCCGTGAACGGGACCTTGTCGGCCGCCAGCATGCCGAACAGCTTTTTCCGCGTCGCGCCGGCCGCGGCTTTGTCCATGTCGAACCGCACGTGCCAGTCGGGCTTCTGCAGGCTCGCCACATAGTGGTTCGCGGCGTCGGCGCAGATCACCAAGCGCTCTCCCGCGCTCTCGAGATTAAAGACCGTGTGGCCCGGCGTGTGGCCGTAGGCGGCGATCGCGGTGATCCCGGAGACGACGTCTTGCCCGTCTTCGATGAAGCTCATTTTCTCGGCGAGCGGCACGACGTTCGACTGCGTCAGCCGCGCGACGCGTTCGGTGCCGCCGGTCAACTTGTCCTCGGGCGACCAGAAATCGTATTCGCGCGCATTCGTGACGTAGCGGGCGTTGGGATAGGCCTCGGCCCCGTCCTCCATCAGGCCGCCGATATGGTCGGGGTGGAAGTGGGTCAGCACCACCACGTCCACTTGCTCGGGGCTGAGATCGACGCGCGCCAGACGCTCGCGGAAGCGGCCGGCGGCGGGACGGCGCGGGCCGGGGCCGTTGCCGGTGTCGAACAGGATCACCT
This sequence comes from uncultured Neomegalonema sp., assembly GCA_964491865.1. Classification (GTDB taxonomy): domain Bacteria; phylum Pseudomonadota; class Alphaproteobacteria; order Rhodobacterales; family Rhodobacteraceae; genus JBCBRF01. The sequence continues at coordinate 22,080 of CAZBIG010000005.1, forward strand.
CGGCGCCGGTGTTCACGATCACCGGGGTGAAGCCGATCTCCATCTGATCGGCGGGCAGGAAGTTCTCGCCCATCAGGTCGGCCACGGCCGAGGCCTCTTGGTCCTGGCCGAAGATCGGATGCGGCCCCGGCAGCTGCACCGCGCCGTCGAGCAGCGTCGTGACCTCGAAGTCGCCGACCTGGAAGCGGTAGTGGGTCGGCCGGCTCAAGCCGCCGAACGGCGCTTCGGCGAGGGCGCGGGGCGCGCCGAGCGCGGCGGCGGCGGCGGCGGCGCCCAGGCCGAGAAGGGCGTTGCGGCGCGAAACGGTGTGATCGGTCATGTCGGAGCACTCCTGCCATCGAGACGTTCGCGGGCCGCGGCGACAGCGCGCCTCGGCCCGACGGGCGGGGCGCGGCGGCGCGCCGCCCGCTGGGGTTTGTTGTGGGCGCCCCGTCGACAAAGTCGACGACGCTTCCATGACATCTCGCGGCGCGCCGCGCGCGGGGTCAGCTCTCGGCCGCGATCTCGGCTTTGCGCTCGAGGCGACGTCGGTGGAGCACCGGTTCCGTGTAGCCCGAGGGTTGTTCCCGACCCTTGAAGACCAGGTCGCAGGCCGCTTGGAACGCGATCGAGCGGTCGAAATCCGGGGCCATCGCCCGATAGCTCGGATCGTTCGCGTTTTGGCGGTCGACCACTTCGGCCATCCGCTTCATGGCCGCCATCACTTGGTCTTCTTCAACCACGCCCTGATGCAGCCAGTTCGCCAGCATCTGGCTCGAGATCCGGCAGGTGGCGCGATCCTCCATCAGACCGACATCGTTGATGTCCGGCACCTTCGAGCAGCCGACGCCGCCGTCGACCCAGCGCACCACATAGCCGAGGATGCCTTGGGCGTTGTTGTCGATCTCGGCTTGGATTTCGTCGGGCGTCCAGTTTTTGCGGTCCGAGAGCGGGATCGCCAGCAGATCCTCGACCGACGCGCGCGGCCCGTGCTGCGCGATCTGCGCGGCGATCTCGGCCTGGCGCGCGGCGACGTCGACCCGGTGATAATGGGTGGCGTGCAGGGTCGCGGCGGTGGGGGAGGGCACCCAGGCGGTGTTGGCCCCCTGCTCGGGATGCGTGATCTTTTGCTCGAGCATGTCAGCCATCAGATCCGGCATCGCCCACATGCCCTTCCCGATCTGAGCCTTGCCGCGCAGGCCGCAGGCGAGGCCGACATCGACGTTCAGATCCTCGTAGCATTTGATCCAGCGTTGGCTTTTCATATCGGCCTTGCGGATCATCGGCCCGGCCTCCATCGAGGTGTGGATCTCGTCGCCGGTGCGGTCGAGGAAGCCGGTGTTGATGAACACCAAACGGCGCCGAGCGGCTTTGATGCAGGCCTTCAGGTTCACGCTGGTGCGGCGTTCTTCGTCCATGACGCCCATTTTCAACGTGTCGGCGCGCAGCCCGAGCGCCTGCTCCACGCGGCCGAACAGGATGTCGGCGAACGCGACTTCTTCGGGCCCGTGCATCTTCGGCTTGACGATATAGACCGATCCCGCGCGGCTGTTGCGCAGCGGGTGATCCGCCGGCTTTCGCAGATCGTGGATCGCGATCAGACTGGTGACCATGGCGTCGAGCACGCCCTCGAAGATTTCGGCGCCGGTCTCGTCGCGCACGGCGGGCGTGGTCATCAGGTGCCCGACATTGCGCACCAGCATCAGCGCCCGGCCGGGCAGGCTGAGCGCGCCGCCGTCGGGCGCCGTGTAGGCCCGGTCGGCCTCGAGCGTCCGGGTGAGCGTCGCCGCGCCTTTTTGGAAGGTCGCCGTCAGCGCCCCCGTCATCAGGCCGAGCCAATTGCGATAGACCTCGACCTTGTCCGCGGCGTCGACCGCGGCGACCGAGTCTTCGCAGTCCATGATCGTCGTGACGGCGCTTTCGAGAACGACGTCGGCGATCGCGGCGGGATCGTCCTTGCCGATCGGGTGGGCGGCGTCGATCCGGATCTCGACATGCAGATTGTGATTTTTGAGCAGAACCGCGCTCGGGGTCTCGGCCGGGCCCTGGAAGCCCGCGAAGCGCGCGGGGTCGGCCAGTCCCGTGGCCGCGCCCGACGCGAGGCGGACGGTCAGCGCGCCGTTGTCGATTTTAAACCCGACGATGTCGGCGTAGCGCCCCTCGGCCAGCGGGGCGGCGGCGTCGAGGAAGGTCTTGGCCCAGCCCACCACTTGGGCGCCTCGCGCCGGATCGTAAGCGCCTTTGGCGGGCGTCGAGCCCAGCGCGTCGGTGCCGTAGAGCGCGTCGTACAGGCTGCCCCAGCGCGCGTTGGCCGCGTTCAAGGCGTAGCGCGCGTTCGAGACCGGGACGACCAGCTGCGGCCCGGCGATGGTCGCGATTTCAGGATCGACGTTCTCGGTCTCGATCGTGAAATCGGGCTCGTCGGCGGCCAGATAGCCGATGCGGCGCAGAAAGCTCTGATACTCGTCCGGCGCGATCAGCGCGCCGCGACGACGCAGGTGCCAGGCGTCGATTTCGCGCTGAAGCTCGGCCCGTCGCTCGAGCAAATAGCTGTTCTGCGGTCCAAGCTCGTGCGCGATCGCGTCGAGGCCGCTCCAGAACGCCTCGGGGGCGACCCCGGTCCCGGGCAAGGCTTCGTCCTCGATGAAGCGGACCAGCGCGGTCGCCACGCTCAGCCCCCCGCGCTGTTCAAACTCGTCGCTCCGCCCGTCGCTCGCCATGGTTCTCTCGCCCGCCTGTGGTCGTTTGTGAAAGCGCGCGGACCGTAGACCGGGCGCAGATGCGACCTCAAGTCGTCTTTTCAGACGCCCCGACCGCTCGGCCGGGCGCGGGCGGATCGGGGTCAGGCGCCGCCCGAGCCGGTCCGGGCGGGCCCGAACAACAGCGTGCGCCAGACTGCGAAGCGGTTCAGCGACAGGCTTTGGAGCACCACCTTTTCAAGAGACGCGCGGTAATGCCGGTGCGCCGCCGCGGTCATGGCGGGGTCGGGCGGGTGCAGGAACCGCGTCAGCCGGGCGTGCAGGCGCTTTGGCGGATGCAGCCGCTCGAGATCCTTCGGGCCGATCCGAAGCGGGCTCCACAGGCGGCTCAGGGGCGGCGTCATGGGCGCGCCGCTTTCGTCCAGCGCGGCGAGCGCCAGGAACAGCAGCGCCCGGTCGAGCCGCTCGGCGATCGCGGCGTCCGGCAACGCGTCGATGGCTTGGGCGCGCTCTTCGCCCCCGGGGCGCTGCCACAGAAACCCGCGCAGCGCGACGCGGCTGTCGGCGGTCAGGACGCCGACCGCCGTGCGCTGTCCGACATGCGCCTCGGTCAGATGCGCCAGAAAAGGTTCGGACACGGGATCGGGCTTGCCGCCGGCCTCGATCGCTTGCGCGCCTTGCGCCGTCAGGCGGCAGGCGAGGAACAGGAAGAACATCTCCGAGCTGAACAGGTCGTTCCGGTCGGCGGCGTAGGCGATCTGCGCCCAGGCGCCGCGGATCGTCTCGGGGGCGCGGGCGTGCGGCGCCCGGGTCTTCGGATCGCGGCCGAGGTCGATGAATTGGCGCAGCGTCCACAGCGCGTCGGCGCCGATCAGCCCGGCCGCGTCGGCTTCGGCGTGTTCGGACAGCGCCGCCTCGTCGACGATCCGCGCCAGCGCGTCGACCGCCATCCGGTGCGCGGCTTCCGAGGGTTGGGGCGACAGCGGCGTCGGATCGAACGGATCCTCGGCCCCGGCGCGCAGCAGCGCCGCGCCGGCGCCGCGCGGGCCGTCGCGCTCCTCGCGCGCGCGTCGGGCGGCGAGCGCCTCTTCGAAGCGGGCGCGCCACAGCCGCAGGGCGTTCACCGCGATCGCGCGGTCCGCCGCGGCGCCGTGGTCTTTCAAAAAGGCGGCGAGGTCTTGGGAAGCCCCCTCGCCGACCGGCGGGGCCGCGCGGGCGCCCGGCGGCGCGCCGAGATAGCGCGCCGCGCCGCCGCCCAGCCGGCGCAGCGCCCGCTTGGCCAAGGCGCCTCGCGCCGCGGCGGGCCAGAACGGCTTCGGATCCGGTCCGGCGCCCCAGGAGACCACCGCGTCGAGCGCGGCGTCGAGCAACGCGCGCTCGAGGCTGGGATCGGTCTTGGCGAGCGCGTCGAGCATCGTGCGGGCGGCCTCGGCCGACGCCCCGGAGCCTGACCGACCGAGTTCCGACCGCCCGGCGCCCGACCGCTCAGCGTCCGGCGTCCCGGCGCCCGGCGCGCGGGCGCCCCGGCCGTCCCTGTCGGCGCGGCCGAAAAGCGCGCCGCCCGGGGGGGCGCTGTCGAGGCCGGCGCCTTCTCGGGGGGCGGCGCCCGGCGCGTCCAGTCGGCGCGACGCGGCTTCGTCGACCGCCGCCAGAACCGCCGCATAGGCCTCGCGCAGCTCGGAGCGGCGCCCGTCGGGGCATCCGGCCCAGAGCCTGCGGAACACCGCCAGCGCGTCGAGACCCGCGGTCAACGCGTCGCGCGCGGGCGCGAGCGGCCCGCCGGCCTCGCGCTCGGACCGCGCGAGCTCGCCGATCAGCCGAACGCAGTACTCCCTCGCGTCTTTCGCAAACCTCTGTTCGCATTTGTCGGCCAAGTCCTTGAACTCCGGTGTCACGTTGCCACCCGCAGCTTTGAGCATCTTGTCCAGCTCGGCTATCTCGGCGTTCTGCATTTGGCGCGCACGATCAGACAGCACTCTCGATCGGAATCAAGGTGCTTTCGTATAGCATCCATCTAATATTTCACTGAAAAATAACAGCAATTCTGAACGTACCAAGCGCACAATCTCTTGAGTCGAGTGACTTGCAGCCGGGAGCGTTACGATCACTTTTCTGATAGACTCTTTAGCGATCTCACGTTTCTTCTTCAGC